>JAZQAP010000085.1:0-6925 GCA_045545275.1 Thermoguttaceae bacterium
GTCGCGTTGATTTTGGTAACGCACTCGCCGCAAGTCGCGGAGCAGTTCGACCGCGTCGATCTGCTGACCGACGTGAACTTGGTCGCGAAACGCAAGCTCGCCGAACGCGAAGCGTTGACCGCGACGAACTGACCGACGCAATCGGAGCCGAACCGACGCGACCGAGCGCCGCCGTTCGAAATCTCCGAAGGACGCCGAAACCGAAAACCGGCGCGACGTCGAACGGGCGAAGAACCCGATTCGGCGCCGCGCCGGTTTGAGCGTTTCTTGGCGGGGCGGGCGAAAGGTTAATCGCGGAAAGATTTCGCCGCCGTTAAAATCGAAATGACGAGCGCCGTTAAGTTAAGCGCGATAAACGAGAGTTGAAAAAATAGGGAAATTGTCTGAATAAAATCAAGCGCGAAAAGGCTAAAACTAAAATTTTTCTCAAACAAATCGTAATGCGTGTCGAAATGTTCGGCAAAGTAAGAGAACGCGGTTTGGCAGAACCAAACGTCGAAAATAGTATACGTCGCTAAAAGAAACGCCGTCGTAAAGTAAACGGCAAGCGCGACCGGCAAGTCCGTCGGGCGAGCGGGCGCGTTCCAAGAGAAGAAGCGGCGCCAACCGAGCGTCGCGGTCGACGGCGCCGGAGTCGCGTTCGGTTGCGGCGGTTGTTGCGCTTGCGTCGTTTGGGGACGCGGTTCGGATTTTGGCGCGTCCGTCGGGCCCGTTTGGCCCGGGTAAACCGCGAGGAAAATCGTCAACGGAAGCGAAACGACAAAATGTAACAGCGTTAAGTAAGGCGACAATCCGGCGTCGCGCAACCGTCGCGCCGACGCGGCGAAAAAAAAGAGCGTGGCGGCTCCGTAACCCGCGAGGCTTGCAAGACCGAGGAGAAACGTAACGAGTAACTGGGCGAGAGAAAGCGGATTATCTAATTCTTCCGATTGGCTTGCGTTCGAAAAAAGGCCCGCGGCAAACCAGAAAAAAATCGCGGCGACGCACGACCAAAGAATATACCAACCGACCGCGCCGAGAAATTCGCGTTGCGTCGCTCGACCGCTCCAAGAAAACAGGGACGGGCGGTTTTCTTCGCTTGACGTTTGCGCGGAGGGGCCGGACGTTTGCGACGTTTCGACGTCGGCGCGAGCGGCGAACAGGGCGTCGCCAACCGGCGGCGGCGAAACGGTTGGGCGATTGAACGGCGTCGTCGGCTCCGAACGAAGCGAATACGTCGTTTCGACGTTTGGCGTCGGCGCGGGCGCGTCGTCGATATGTTTAACGCCGGAGAGTAAATTGCTTAACGTTTCGTCGTCGACGTTGTCGGTCGGCGATTGAGGAACGACGGGCGGCGCGGCGGCTCGTTTCCCGTCCGCGATGAGTTTATCGAGATACTGGGGATTAAGGTCGGCGCGGGATTTAGGGGGCGCGACCGGCGTTTGCGTCGACGGCGCGGCGGGTTTGGCGGGCGTTTTTAGCGGGAATCGCGAACCGCAAGCGGCGCGGACGACCGTATTATTTTCGGCGCGTTTGAGCGTATGTTCGCGTTGGCATTTGGGGCGTTTCATCGGGGATACCTTTGCGGGGATAAAAATAAAATAGAAGACGCGTCGCCGAACGCCTCCGACGCGAGCTTTCGCAGGGCGCAAGCGGAGATAAAACGTGGAAAACGGTTCAGGTTGGACGCCCGGCGTCCTAGGTCGCAAGTCGCGGCGCGTCCGGCGAATACGTTTAACGGTAGCGATTGTATCAAAAAAAAATAGGCAAGCGGCGCCGACAAATAAACAAGATTTTTCGCGAATCAGAGAGTCGCGAGAAGAGAAACAAGAAAATTGACGTTAAAATTAGAATCGGGCGAGTTTTTCTAAGAACGCAATAAAAAACGCGCCGTTCCGTAAGAGACGACGCGTTTTCATTAGCGAAAAATAGGTAAAATGGGCGATGTAGGATTCGAACCTGCGGCCTTCTGGGTGTAAACCAGACGCTCTAACCAACTGAGCTAATCGCCCTTTTAAAACGTCGCGGTCGCTAAAAAAGACGCGACGGAAGCGCAAAAACGGCTTCTTTTCGTAAGATAATCGAATTATAACAGAAAAAAACGTTGCGTCAACCGCGCCCAACGTGTATAATAACGCAAAAGTCAAGAAGTCGCGACGCTCGAAGAGCCGTCGGGACGTAACGTCGACTCTGTTTTTTTAGTTTAACGTTTGTTTGCGGGCAAAAAAGGAGCGGGAACGTGCGCGAGTTTATTTTCGTCGACCTCGAACGTTGGGCGAGCGCGGCGCCGATGTTCGCGGAAACGTCGATTTCGACCGTGCGTTGGATTGGGCTAATCGTCGCCGGATTCGTGTTGGCGTTCGGAATTTGGCAGGCGCGCGAACAGCGCGACCGCGTTCGGCGACCTAAGGCAAGGTTCGGCGCGCAGCCGGAGAAAGAACTCGAATTCCTGAAACGACAAGCGTTTCGGCGAATGCAAACCGGAGGCTTGGCCGCGATCGTCGGCGGTTTGATGCTCGTCGGACTGCACGTTCCGGCGCAAGACGCGCCCGGTTGGTGGGCTTCCGCTTGGCTCGGCGTCCTCTTTTTTAGCGGTTGGGCCGCGCTCCTGGCGTTGGTCGACGCGACCTCGACTTGGCTTCATTATTCGAGCGAAAGCGCGCAAACGGACGCCGAAAAAATTTTACTCGAATATCAAATGAAAAAAATGCGCGAACGAGCCGAGCGCGCCGCCGTCGACGCGGAAGACGAAAAAACGTCGGAAAAGAAGGCGGAGTAGCCCCGAAGTTTTCGCCGTTTTCGCGACGGCGCTTGAATTACCGTCGTGAAAAATGATAAAACAGGGGGAATAGGGGAAATAGCGAAACGGCGACGGCGCGAACGAGCGGCGTGGGAACGCTAAAATAGGGAAACGGCGCAAAACCGCGAAGGCGTTGCGTCGCGACGAACGGAAGAACGGCGTCGAGCGACAAGGGCGACGCGTAAAATTTAGGAGCGGCGCGAACGGCGTCGAAGCATACGGTGGATTTGCCTCAAAATTTCCTTTTTCGTTTCGCTTTTCCGTGTCGTCGACTCGACGCGGCGACGGAATCGGCGGCGTTTGGCGACGCTTCGTTGAACGCGGAGGCGCTTTCGTCGGAATATCGGCTTCCGTTTTGGACTCTTAGCGAAATTGTTTCCGGACTTGGACGCGGTCGCGAACCGGGCCCGACGACGCCGCGTTCTCCGGAAAACGCCGGTTGGTTCGACTTTCGAATCGCTTGGTCGCCGCGCGGTTTAGTCGTTACGACGGTCGTCGCGGGCCGTCGGCGAGTCGCGCGTCGAGCGCCGACGGAGTCGGACGCGCCCGACGCGTTGCGACTTTGCCTCGACACGCGGGACGTGAAGGAAGCGCGACGCGCCGGAAAATTTTGCCATAAATTCCTATTTTTCCCGTTTGTCGGGAAAACGGACGACGCGGAGCGCCCGCGCGCGATTTGGGCGCCGATCAATAGGGCGAAAGAGTCGCCTAGTTCGGTCGACGTCGGCGAGTTCCGTTTGGCGTCGGAACGTCGCGTCGACGGTTTCGCGCTATCCGTAGCGATTCCGGCGTCGACGCTGACCGGTTTCGACCCGAGCGACTTCCGGCGGTTGGGCCTGCATTTTTCGCAGCGCGACGAAGAACGCGGCTCGTTCGACCTGCAACTCGGCGAACCGTTCCCGATCGAAGACGACCCGAGCCTCTGGACGTCGCTGGAATTCGTCGAGTAACGCCCAAGCGGCGAAAAACGCGAAATCCCGACGAAAAAAAAGCCGCCCGACGCGTTGAACGTCGAGCGGCGTTAAGGTTAACGGCGCAAATTACGCTGGCGCGGATTTAGTAGGAAGACGTTACGCGCCGTCCGTTGTGCGTCGCGGTTCCGCCGTCGAAAAGGTACCACTCGTCTTCGACGTTGGTAAACGTTACGCCGGTCGCTTGGCAATCGGCTTGGGCTCCGCTAATCTCGACGCCGGTGGAACAATTGGAAATTTTGGTATTGCGGATACTAACTTGCGCGTAATCACAAGCGTGAACGCCTTCGTTGCAATGTGAAATATTACAGCCGAGAATATCGCAGCGCGTTGTCTTGCCTTGTTCCTCGTCGCCGCGAACGTCGACGCCTTTACTATTTCCGTTGCCGCGAACGGCGCAGTTAACGATGAGCGACGATTCTAAATCGCTTATTGAAATCGTTCCGTTAAAATCGCTGTCTTCCGCCTCTAAGGTGTGAATTTCATTAGGTTTGTTTGTGTAGACACTCAGGGCTTCGCCTTCCGACGAACGGTTGTGAATCTCGCATTCCTCTATCACGGTTTTGCCATGGCCGCCGTTATATATCGTATCGTTCGAGTCCGACGAATTTTGCACGCGGCAACGCGTTAAAGTTAGATAGGAACTCCCCGCCGAGACGCACGAATTGTCGGTCGTTTCAAGCGTTACTCCGGTCAGCGTCAGGGCCGCGCGGTGTGTGGAGAAAACGTTTCCGCCATTCTTATTAATAATGCGCGCGTCTTCCATATTGCCGGTTTCGCCGACGATAGCGACCTCTAGATAATTGGAAATATAAAGAGAGTCGCTAATTTCATAGGTTCCTTTAGCGATTTCTATCGTTTCGCCGTCTTTTAGATTATCGAATGCTTCTTCAAGTTCCGCGACGGTTTCGACGCGTTTCGGCGCCCTCGCGGGCATTTGTTGAAACATTCTTTGCCATACCGAATTTTTCGTTAAGGTTTGATCGTCGAGCGTCGCATTAGCGGTTTCAATTTCCCATTCTTTTTTGACGTCGGTAAACGTTATGTTTTTACCGGTGAAATCGCCGTTTAGTCTACCGCCTAATCGGCACCGGGTAATTTGCAGATTTGTCGCGTCGCAAACGCTGCGTTCATCGACCGACAGAGCCATTTCGCAATCTTCGAACGTCGTGTCGCTTACTGTAACGCGCGTCGCGGCGCCTTCGTAAGCGTTGATTTGGAGCCCGCAAGCGGCGTAAAAATATTTGTAGCTACAAGCGCGAACGATTCCGCCGCGAATAGTCGCTTGCGTACCGTTAAAAAGGGCGATACCGCACCCGTCCGTATTGTAAATTTCGCAATCGATAATTTCGCAGGCAACCTGCGAGCCTTTATGGTCGCCCCAAATACGAAGAGCTGCGTCTTTGCTATCGTGAATTTTGCAATTTTTGACGATTGCGGTAGATTTTTCCGTCAGGGTTCCGGCCTTATCTTCGTCTAGAAAAATATTGATTCCGCCGGTAAAATCGCAATCTTCAGCGGTCGTGTTCGGAGAAAGTTGGCATCGTTCTTTTCCTTTGAATTCGCAATTCTTGAGCGCAACGCGTCCATTGGTTAACGATAACGCGCTTTTGGCGCTAATCATGACGCAACGAATTGCCGACGCCTCGGATTGAGCGTCGTTTTCTTGACCGTTGTTTGCCGATAACGCGTTGCTGTTTTTGGACTCCAGCGTTAAATCGGCCAACTCGATTCGACTTCCCTCGCTTAAGGTGATAACCGTAAATTTAGTCTGGTGGCTTTTTTCGTATGGTTGCAAAACGCGAACTTCTTCTTTCTTGCCGGTTGCGCCGACCAACGAAAGTTTAATTCCGGCAGGAACGACGAGTCGATCCGATAAGACGTAATCGCCTTTCGCGAGTTGAATAATATCGCCGTCTTCCGCGTTTTCGACGGCGTAGGTCAGCTGTTCGACGTTCGAAACGAATTTGTTCGGCTTGCCGAATTCGTCGTTCGTTTCTTCCGACGGCGCGTCGAGTTTGACGACTTTTTGTTCGCCGTCAACCAAATAGTCGATCATCGTTTTGCGCTCTAAGTAACGCTTTTTCGCGTCTTCCGTTTCCGGAACCTCGGCGACGATTTCCAGCGCCGCCTCGATTTTTTGCAGCGCCGCTTCGAAATCCTTCTCGCGGACTTGCTCGATCGCCTCGTTGTAAAGCGCTTCCGCTTGCGACCAATCTTCGCGGGTCAGACCGTGTCGTTTTAAGTCTTCCGCGACGATAAAGTCCGCGAACTCGCCGCTGAAGTACGGCGTTTGCGTCGCGTTGAAGCGGGTTTTGCTCGCCGCCAACGTTTGTTCCGACACGTACTTGCACACGTCGAGCGCAGACAGCGCGCCGTCGCCGTCGAAGTCCGCTTTGCCGTCGAACGCTTCGAGAAGCCGCCCGGTGAAGAGCCCGCGTCCGGCCTCCGCGTCTTCAAAGCTAAGTTCGCCTTCCGCGCAACTTTGCAACACCAGAACGCCCTTGCGCGGATCGATGTTTTTCAACGCCCGCGCGTTCGCGGCGGCGCTCCGCGTTCCGGTCGGGTTCTCGCGGCAAGCGTCGACGATCAGCCACTTAAACTTCGCTTGCGAAGACGTGAGACGCTCGACGATCTCCGTCAGCGAAATCGTCGTTTCCGGGTCGAGAACGTTTTCGTCCCCGGTCGCGGTCGCGTCTTCCGGAGCGAAACGAACGACGCCGTCCGTTTGGAAGCCGTGCCCGGAGAAGTGCAGGAAGAGGAGATCGTTCGGGCCCGCCGCTTTGAAGAGCGCGTCGACTTGACGGCGAATATAACGCTGCGACGGGCGCAGGTTCGCCGGGCTCGTCGACTTCAGCTCGACGATGTTTTCCGGCTTAAACCCAAGTCCGATAAGACGTTCGCGAATCGCTTCGACGTCCGCGACGGCGTATTTCAGGTCGGCGAATTCCGCGTAATCGTCGACGCCGACCAAAAGCGCTCGTTTGACGCCGTCTTTCGGAATCGAAGCCAACGCTCGCGACGCGTCCTCCGCTTGCGCCGGGGCCGGGTTCGAAACGGTCGTTCGCGTCGACGCGGAGGCGGTCGGTTTGGCGGCGGTCGCGGGTTTGGTCGACGTCGGTTTCGATTCGGTCGCGGGTTTGGGCGCGGTCGGTTTCGATTCGATCGCAGGTTT
>JAZQAP010000086.1:0-2443 GCA_045545275.1 Thermoguttaceae bacterium
CGCCGCGTCGCCGCGTCCGTTTGAAGTCCGTTTCGCCGTCGTCGCAACGCTAAATCATTTTCTCGAAAGGAATTGGCTCGACGCAGTTTTCGAACGC
This sequence comes from Thermoguttaceae bacterium, assembly GCA_045545275.1. Classification (GTDB taxonomy): domain Bacteria; phylum Planctomycetota; class Planctomycetia; order Pirellulales; family Thermoguttaceae; genus RUG369. The sequence goes on from JAZQAP010000086.1 coordinate 98, forward strand.
GCCAACTTCGTCGCCGCGCGCAACCTCGGCGAGTATTACGTCGACATGTCGCTCGCTTGGCTCGTCGCCGAAGCGTTTATTCGCTTTCCCGACGCGACGCTTAAATTCTTAGCGCAAAACGACTTCGACGACTTTACGTTCAACAAGATGCTCCAAAAAATCGTTGAGTCGCGCCGCGTCGACAAGGAAACGTAAAACGAGCTTCGCCGCCTCAAACGACCGCGCCGCGCTCGACGTTCCGTCGACTAAACGCCGTTCGACGTCAACCGTCGATTTCAACCGGAAGAAAATTCCACTCGTAATTCATTTTCGCGTCGATCTTTAGCATTCGAAAGCCAAACGGGCGGTTATCGAAATTACGCGACGTCGTTTCTCCGTTGAGAATCGGAACGCCGCGATAGCTCCGTTCGAGCGTCGTATGCGTATGTCCGGCAATATAAAACTTTACGCCGCAATCGACGCAAAAGTCGAGATACGCGCGCCGCTTGTCGATCGGAAAATTGAAATACGCGTCCGCTTCGTCGAGCGACTTCACGAACGGCGGGACGTGCGTCGCGACGATAACCGGCGTTTTACTTGACGCCGCGTCGCGAAGTTCCGTCTCGAACCAAGCCGAATGTTCGTCGCGAAGGTTCGTTTCTTCAGTCGGTCGGCAAAATTGCGAATTCGCCGCGATAATCTTCCAACCGTTGATAATCAACGACTTATTATCGTCGCCAAAAATCGCGCAATAAGCGTCGAGCGCGGCTTTTTTGACCGGATCGGGGACGTCGTGATTCCCGGGCGCGATCAAAAACGGAACCTCGATTTTCTTCAAAAGTCGCGGCCAATCGCGCGGGGCGTCCTCGACCAAATGCGTCATATCGCCGGCGAAAACGACGAGATCGGGGCGCGCCGCGTTCAGGAGTTCGATTTCCTTTTCCAGCCGACGCAAGTCTTGCCGATACGCCGCTTCGGCGTTTTCCGCGATTCCAAACCCGAGTTGTGGGTCGCAACAATGCGCGATCGTCAACGTCGGTTTCTTTCCCTCCGGAAGCGCGTCGACTTTCTTTGGAACATCTTTATTGCCAACGGTTTCGGCGGCGTTCAAAAACGTTTCGCCGGTCAAGGCCGACACGCCCAAAACGCCGAGCGCGCCCAAAAATTCGCGTCGTTCAAGCATTTGTTTTCCTTTTCCTTTCGTTAGCGGAAAGACGCGAACAACGACGCGACGTCTTCCCCCGCGTTCGTCGTTCGCAATCAAACGCAACCGCTATTTTTGAAACGGTTGCGTATTCACAGTCCGTCTTTCATTACAAAACGTCATTCGTCCGTTTTCGCTTGTTCGAAACGCGCCGCGGCGTTCAAGAAGTGCGTCGTAATCCAAAAAACGGTCCAACTTTCGGAGTAACCGCCGCGAAGTTTCAGGACGTCCGACATATCGCCCTGCTGCGCGAAGTTCGTATGTTGGAGTTGCTCGCCTTGGCTGCCGAACACGTCGATCAACTGCCCGCAACTGCGGAACATCGGCTCGGCGACGCGTTCGTAACTCGTTTTCCCTAAAAGTTTTCCGAGTCGTTTAATTTCCGGCGCGAAGAGGACGCCGTACACGTCGATGTGCTGGTTTTGCGCCGACACGACCGTCCAGCCGCGCGTCTTGAATTGGAAGTCGCTCATTCGCCCCGGCGGGAGCGGCACGTCCCAAACCATTAAATAACTGATACATACGTCGGCGGCGTGTTCGGCCCAAGCGAGATATTTTTCGTCGCCCAGCACGTCGTACATCGTCAAAAAGCCTTGGAACGCGGCCCAGGCGCCTTCTTTGTCCTCGCACTTCGCGTCGAGCGTTCCGCCCCAATACGGCTCGCGCATCGAGAGATGCCGGTCGGCGAACGTCGCGGCGGCCTTTTCGGCGGCTTGTTTGTAAACGTCGTCGCCAAAGAGTTTATACGATAAAATCAGCGGCGCGATATAAAAACCTTCGGCGGTCGAACGCGGTTTCCAGTCGTCCTTCAGCACGCGATTCGCGGCGGAGAGCGCGGCCGCTTTCAGGAACGTTTCCCATTGCGACGTATTGTAAATCTTATTTTCGCGCGCCGACTCGATCGCCTTCGCGAAGTTGTACATACATTGGCCCATCGAAACCGGGTCGCTTACATTACGCCACGTCGCGTTCGGCGGCTCGAACTCGACCGAAAAACCGGCTTCCGTTACCGGCGACGGCGACAAAAAGTCGAGCGAGCGTTGCACGACGTCGCGAATCCAAGCGCGGTTCGCGTCGCGTTCCTCTTCCGGATAAAGCGCGACCAAAACGTCTTCAAGTTCTTGAAACGCAAAGCCTAAGGAGTCGGCTTGACCGCACCAACC
>JAZQAP010000087.1:0-2773 GCA_045545275.1 Thermoguttaceae bacterium
CGTCGAAATTTTCGTTCGCCCGCTTGCGCCGCGCGTTCCGTTCGGATATAATGTATTAATAATAAGGGGAAAATCGGCGAAATTTCCCTTTCCGCCGCCGTTTTCCCGGCGAACGTCCCGGCGTTTCCGAACGTCGCGACGTTCGCTATTTTGCTTAATCGTTTTATTTTAACGTCCGGAGCCGTTTTCGTCCGATTTTTTCCGGCGCGACGGTTCCGTCGACGGAACGTTTTTGGCGTTCCGCCCCGTTTCAACCGTTTTTATCGCGATATTTTATCGCCGTAAGGATTTCATCTAATGCAACGCCGAGACTTTCTGACCGCCGCGACCGCCGCCGGTCTCGCCGCCGTCCTCCCGACCGCCGACGCGCAAGCCGCCGACGCCGCCTCCGAACGCCGTTACATCCTTTTGGAAACGTATTTCACCCAAAACGCCGACAAACGCGACGCGCTCGTCGCCAAATTCGACGAAATTTTGATTCCGGAACGGAACAAACTCGGCTTCGACAAAGTCGGCGTCTTCACCCTCAACGCCGATCTCAACAAGGGCGACCGCGGCGCCGAACCGTTCGCGAACGCCGTTTTCGTCGTCTCCGAAGCCGCGACGCTCGACGCGTTGGCGACGCTCCAAGACCGCTCCGTCGCCGAAGGTTCGAACGCGCTCAACACGAGCGACGATCTCGACTTCGTCGACCAAGAAGTCTCCGCGCTCCTCGCCTTCCCGACGCAACCGCAAATTACCGTTCCGTTTACCAACGAAGGCCGCGTCCTGCAACTCCGCACGTACAACAGCCCGAACTTCGAGCGCAACTTCGCGAAAGAAAAGATGTTCGACGTTCGCGGCGAACTCGACCTTTTCCGTCGTTGCGGAATGGCGCCGGTCTTCTTCGGTCGCACCCTCTTCGGCTCGATGGCGCCGAACATCGCGTATATGCTCAGCTTCCCGAACGACCAAGCGCGCCGCGAAGGTTGGAGCAAGTTCGTCAACAGCGACGAATGGAAGGAAATGAGCGGCGAAAAAGAATTCGCTCGCACCGCGACCCGTATTCGCAACCTTTTCCTGAAACCGTCGCCGAAATCGCAAATCTGACGCGAATCGACGTTCGCAACGTTTATTTATTTCCAAAACGTTAAGCGATAATCGCCGCGTCGCCGACTCAAACGAGCGGAAACGACGCGGCGGCGTTCGACGCTTTCGAGCGTTATTATCGCTAAACTCAACGCAAAAGGAACCGCAAAATGGATATGAAACGACGTCAATTCCTCCGAACGTCGCTCGCCGGGCTCGGAAGCGCGGCGGTCGCGGGCGCGCCTCTCTCGAACGTTCGCGCCGAAGAAGCGGCGAAAGCTCCGAAAAACCCTTTCTCGACCGACCCGTGCGCGACGGTTCAACTGACGCCGGAAGTCAAAACGAGCCGCATCGGCTTCGGCACCGGCATGATCGGGCACAACCGCTCCAGCACCCTGACCCGAATGGATCGCAAAAAGGCGACCGAGCTGATTCTTTACGGGTACGAACGCGGGATTCGCTACTTCGACTGCGCCGACCTTTACGGAACGCACCAACTCGTTACCGAAACGCTCGCCGCCGCCGGAATCGCTCGCGACGCGTTCCAAATCGGGACGAAAATTTGGCCGCACAACGGCGGGATTCCGGAAAAAGAACGTCCGCGCGCCGACGTCGTCGTCAAACGTTTCCTCCAAGAAACGAAGTCGGATTACCTTGACCTCGTGCAAATTCACTGCATGATGACGCCGAACTGGAACGAGCAGTACGCGCAGTATATGGAAGACCTCGAAGCGCTGAAAAAAGAAGGTCTTATCCGCGCGCACGGGATTTCCAGCCACTCGAACGCCGCGACGAAAAAAGCGATCGAACTCGACTGGACGGACGCGATTCACGTCCGCATGAACACGAGCGGCGCCCGTATGGAAGGCACGTTCGAAGAAAACGTCGCGCTAGTGAACGCCGCCGCCGAGAAAGGGATCGGGATCATCTGCATGAAGGTCGTCGGCGAAGGGACGATGAAGAAGATCGAAGACCGCCGCCGCTCGGTCGACGCGATCACCCGTCTCTCCGCGGTCGACACGATGATCGTCGGTTTCAACGAAAAACACGAAATCGACGAGTTCTTCGATCACGTCTCCGCGACGCTCAAATCGATGGAAGCGGAACAAGCCGCGAAAGCGTAACGGTCGCGTCGACTTTAACGGCCGTCGTCCGCCTAACGCCGCCGTTTCGAGCAAAATTTCGTCAATTTTGCCCGAAACGGCGACGCGTAGGGTTTTTGCGTCTCGATTTCTCCTAAAACGCCCCGTCGAAATTTGCGCGTTCGTTACGAAAGTTCGACGGGGCTTTTTTAGCGGCGCCTAACCGCGCAAAAACAAGTTTCAACGCCGCAATTCAACTTCTTTTACCATCACGGCTCCGAGCAGAGGTTGACGAACGCCTCTTCGACGCGGATTCGGGCCGCATCGTCGAGAATAAAGACGCGGCGGCGACCGTTCGGGTCGGCTTTAAACGTCGTCAAACCGTCGTCGCGAACGGCGACTTCACCGGCTTCCGAAAGCGCAAAGTAACCGCGCCCCGACTCCGGACGAGCGACGAAAAGAACGCTCGTTAAGTCCCAAGTCGGGCGGCGATGGTCGTACCCTTCCTTCGTGTTGCGCGCCGTCCAATGCCCGAACGCGTCGTAAAGAATTTTCGACGTCGGCGAACGGCGATAGTCGTTTTTCAGGTTGACCGGCGACATGCGAACGCGGTCGCCCGTCTC
>JAZQAP010000088.1:0-2007 GCA_045545275.1 Thermoguttaceae bacterium
CATGGCTACGATCCGACTTTATTCCCCGATTTGATCGCTCGCCCGCTCCAAAAGATTCGAAAATTGAATCGTTTTTTGCTTCGCGTACATCTCCTGTTTGAGACGGTTCGTCCGTTCGAGTTCCGCGCGGCGTTCGACGGAGACGCCGACGCGGAAACCGGGCGAAGACGAGAAAGACGAATTAAACGAACGCGAAGCCAATCGAGTTTCTCCGAAGGGCGTTGGGGCGGGCGAAGCGACGGCGGTCGACTAACAAGGGCGGCGTCGGCGTCGCGCCGGGGTTAGCGGGACGACTCGGCGTCCGCGTCGGGTTTCGATTTTAACGAAAGGGAGGGTCGCGACGGCGACGGGGCGACTTCCTCCAAACCGCGAACCGCCGTCGGACGACGCGGCGCTTCGCCGGAAGCGGAAGGCGCGGCGTTTTGCGGAGAACGGGACGTTTGGGGGGCTTGGGCGGTTTGCGTCGTTCGGACGCTTTGCGCGGGTTGCGGTTTCGACGCGGTTTGCGGCGTTTGCGGAAGCGGCGAAGTCGGGCGAATCGGGGCGCTTTGCGCGGGTTGCGAAAATTGCGTCGAGACGCCCGAATTTTCCGGCGTTAAAAGGCGTTTCGACGACGCGAAAAGGCGGTCGAGGCGTTGAACAAGTTCCGCGAAACGAGCGGCGCCGCGAGCGTTTAAGACCGCGTGCGCGACGAGAACCGGAATCGCGACGAGAAGCCCGTCGACCGTCGTTACCAACGCGAAATAAATCCCGCCCGCGAGGTTTCGTCCCGAGCCGTCCGCGACCGCCAGCTCGCCGAACGTCGAGACCATCCCGACGACCGTTCCGAGAAGACCGAGCATCGGCGCGACGTTCCCGATCGTCGCGAGCGGCTCCGTTCGACGGTAAAACGCGGCGGTTTCCTCCGCGACGGCGTCTTCGAGCCCCTTTTCGACGGCGGTCCAACCGCGGTCGGTTTCCCGGAGTCCGGCGGCGAGAACGCGTCCGGCGACCGCGTCGTTCCGCTCTTCGGCGGCGGCGAGCGCGGCGGCGAAATCGTTCCGAACGAGCGCGTCGGCGACGGCGGTTTCAAGTTCCGGCGAAAAGAAAACGGAGCGGCGAAGCGCGAGCGCGAGCCGAATCGCCAACGAAACGGCGAGAATCGACGCGACGAGCAAAACCGCGCCGATCCAACCGCCCGCCAAAACGAGTTCGAGCAATTTCGAGCGTTCGCCGGCTTTCGACGCGTTCGACGAAGCCGCGTCGGCGGAGGTTGCGGCGGTCGACGCGGGCGTTTCGGCGGCGGAATTCGCGTCGGACGGCGGCGCGGGCGCGGCGTCGGAAGGCGCGTCGAGAACGGAGAGGTCGAGCGGTTCGTCCGATTGCGCGACGGCGGCGGCGAAAACCGGCGTCGGCGACGACGGCGAGAAAATCGAACTCGGCGCGAAACCGAACGGCGACGCGAATAAAGCGGCGACGAAAAGCGCGACGAGTCGGCGGCGGGAAAGATTGAAGTGAACGAAAATAGAATTTCGGAGCGATTTCATGTTCTTTTCGAGCGGCGAAAAGCGCTCGCTTTCTCTTGCGTTATTGCGTTATTAATAATAAGGGGGAAAACGGCGGCGGCTCGCGCTGCGAACGGGGCGAAAAGCGCTCGTCGGGAAAATGTCTCGGTGAAAAAACGGGCGGAAAATCGGGAACGGCGGCGCCGTCTTTTTCGTTTTATCGAACAAAAGCCGCGTAAAAAAAAGCGCCTTTTTTTCAAAAAATGTTAAAATCGGTAAAAACGGCGTCGAACGCGCCGCGTCTTGCCTTGCCGTTGGGGTTAAAGTCGGCGTTTTAAATAAAATAGGCGGCATAGGAAACGGTTAGACGAGGCTTATTGCGCCGTCCTCCGTTCAAAGGGCGCGGAAATTCCGGGAGAAACGGCGGAAAAGCGTCCGCCCCCCTTCCCAAAACGCGCCGTTGAAGTATGCTTTATTATAGTCGATTCGCGGGCGCCGCAACAGGCGATTTTTTATCAAAACG
>JAZQAP010000089.1:0-1928 GCA_045545275.1 Thermoguttaceae bacterium
CTCTGCATTCCGCCCCTTTATCACACCGGCGCGAAAATGCACTGGTTCGGCAGCTTCCTCGTCGGCGGGAAAGCGGTTCTTTTACGCGGCGTCAAACCGCAAACGATTTTGCACGCCGTTTCCGAAGAGCGTTGCACCATCGTTTGGCTCCTCGTTCCTTGGGCGCAAGACCTCCTCGACGCGCTCGACTCGAAGGAACTCGACGTCGACGATTACGTTTTGTCGCAATGGCGACTGATGCACATCGGCGCGCAACCGGTTCCGCCGAGCCTCATTCGCCGTTGGCGCGAGCGTTTCCCGAACCACCAATACGACACCAATTACGGCCTTAGCGAGTCGATCGGCCCCGGTTGCGTTCACTTGGGCGTCGAAAATATCGATAAAGTCGGCGCCATCGGCAAACCCGGTTACGGTTGGGAGGCCGCCATCGTCGACGAAGCGAAAAATCCGGTTCCGCAAGGCGAAGTCGGCGAATTGGCCGTCCGCGGCCCCGGCGTTATGACGGAATATTACCGCGACCCGGAAGCGACCGCCGCGACGCTCGCGAACGGTTGGCTTTACACCGGCGATATGGCGCGCGAGGACGAAGACGGCTTCATTTATCTCGTCGACCGCAAAAAAGACGTCGTCATCAGCGGCGGCGAAAACATCTATCCTGTTCAAATTGAAGACTTTATGCGTCGACATGACGACATTAAAGACGTCGCGGTCATCGGCCTTCCCGACCCGCGTCTCGGCGAAATTACGGCGGCTGTCGTCGAGCTGAAGCCGGGTCGAACGACGACGGAAGACGACCTGAACGCGTTCTGCGCCGCGCTTCCGCGTTACAAACGTCCGCGCCGCATCATTTTCGCCGAAGTGCCGCGCAACCCGACCGGCAAAATCGAGAAGCCGAAACTTCGCGAAAAATATTGCGGCAAGAGCCTCGTCGCGACGCAAATCGAACGCTAACCCGCGTCTTTCCGCGATTTAACGTTGTTTCCTTAAAATTGGCGCGCCCGTTTTCCCGCGGCGCGCCGACTTTTCCTTTTCTCTTCCTTTCCTTTTCTCTTCCTTTCCTTTTCTCTTCCTTTCCTTTTCTCTTTCCCCTTTTCTCGCCTATTCCTTCCTTTTTAAACGCCGCGCCGTCTCGTCTTTTGTCGCCCAACGCGACAAAACATCGCCGCGCAGAAAAAAATTTTCGCCCGGCGCTTGATTTCGCGTCCGTTATCGAATATAATCGCAAACGAAACGACAAGCGGTCGCATATCGCGGCGCCGCCGTCCGTTCTTAACAACCGTTCGCAACAGGAGACGCCTTATGTCGCAATCGTCGCAAAAACCGTCGTTAAAGAAGATAACGCTTTACGCCGTTTTGTTCGTCTTTTTATTAACCGGCGTCGCGATCGTCGCCGTCGCCGCGTCCTTTAGAAACAACGTTCCGCCGACGATTTCGCCCGAAACGACCGTCCTAACCGAACCGCTAACGCCGGACGGAAAGTCGGTCGATTACCGCGCGCTTTTCCTCCAAGAGCAAGACGAAACGCTCGGCGACCCGACGCAAAACGGCTTCCGCGACGTTCTTAACGCGTTCGGGCCGCTTGCTTTAGAAGCCGGAATCGCAAAACCGACGCCGCCTTGGGCCGATTTTTTAAGGAAGCAAAGCGCGCGTCAAAAAGCCGAATACGCGTTCCACTGCGAAAAATTCGGGCTCGACCCGACCGCCGAGCCCGCGTTTTGGAGCCGACCGGAACTCCTCGACGTCTTTCGACTTAGCGTCGACGCCGACGCCGAGTCGCCGCTCGCGTTCTTGACGGAAGAAACTTGGACGCCGGAGGAACTCCCGCTCGTCGACGCTTGGATTCGCCAAAACGCCGACCTTTTCGCGCTCTTGGAAACCGCGATTAACAAGGAAATGTTCGCCCCTTACCTCTTCCCGCAGGACGAATT
>JAZQAP010000090.1:0-3839 GCA_045545275.1 Thermoguttaceae bacterium
CGACGTTTACCAATTCTCCGACGAAACGACGCGCATCGTCCGCTCCGCCGACCTTTCGACGTTTGAAAACAACCTGATGCGCTCTTACCGCTGTTCCGGTCGCACCGCGCTGAACGACGCCGTTTGCCAAGCGATCGACGAAATCGGCGCCGAATTCGCCGCGCTTCCGGAGGCGGAGCGGCCGGAACAAGTTCTCGTCGCGATTTTGACCGACGGCGAAGAAAACGCCAGCCGCCGGTTTAGCAAAGCCGACGTTAAGGAGCGAATCGATCGTCAAACCAACGTTTACAGCTGGAAATTCGTCTTCCTCGCCGCCAATATCGACGCGTTTGCGACCGGCGCCGCGCTCGGACTCGCCGCCGACGACTGCGTCGCGTTCGAATGTTCGGAAGCGGGTTTGGAAGACGTTCGCGCCTGTTTCTCGAGCCGCCTCGCTTCGATGCGCGCTCCTAAGCGCCGATAAACCGCCCCGACGCGTTCGGACTTCGTCGATAAACCGGCGAATCTTCGACGGCGCGGCGTTCCGAAAGCGTTTCGAACGCCGCGTCGCCCGCTTCGCGCCTTTCCCAACTCCGTCATTTTTCCCATTCGCCCTACTTTTACGCAAGTAAGGAAACTCCGATGAAAAAATCGACTTTGTTTAACGCCTTAACGACGTTTTCCCTCCTCGCGCCGCTCGCTTTCGGAGCCGACGGCGACGCCGAAACCGCCGCAAAATCGATCGCGCCCCCCGGAACATACGACGTTTGCTGGGTCGGCAACACATTCTCCGGAAACGGCGGCCCGAACGGTTTCGGTTATTGGGTTCAAAACGGCGCCGACGAGATCGAAGTCGCGCCGAACGGCGTCGTTCTCGCCGGTTGCGGTTGGGACGAAGCGGGACGTTGCGCCGGGCTCCATCGGGACGGCAAAGTCAACCGCGTTCTCTTGAAACAGGAAGACGTTCCGGACACGGCTTGGGGTTGGAACACCGGCAACAACGCGCTCGCGTTTGACGGCGACGAGATTTACATCGCGAACACCGGCAAGCGGTTGATTCGTTTCGTCGGGTCGGCGGAAGACCTCGACTCTTGGAAACCCGCCGACGAAGTCAAATTGCCCGACGAGCCGTTCGGCGCGCACGCGAAAAAGGGCGTTTTGGCGATCTCGTACAAACAATCGCTCGAATTGCGACGAACGAAAGACTTCAAAACGTTCGCGACTTGGACGCTTCCCGGCGCCGCGCCGAAACCCGTTCAAAAAGAAGGCGAATCGAACGATAAAAAAGACGAAAAAACCGGGCCCGAAATTCGCGACGTCGTTCTCGACGGTCGCGGCGGCGTTTGGATTCTCGTCGACAATCAAATCCGGCTTCTCCGTTTGGGCGCCGACGGCAAAACGTTGACGGAAACGAAAATCGGCGCGTTCCCGACGCTCGGCGCTCCGACGTCCCTCGCCTTCGACGCGAAAAATCCGGCGCTCTTGATCGTTTGCGACGACGGCCCCGACCAACAGGTCAAATTCTTCGACGTTTCGAAGCCGAGCGCGCCGAAATTGACGAAAACGTTCGGTGAAAAAGGCGGGCTCTTCTCGAAAACGACCGACGCCAAACGTCGCAAACTCGCCGACGGCGAAATGGCGCCGACGCGCTTTTACGCTCCTCACGGCACCGGAACCGACGCGCAAGGGAATCTTTACGTTTCGCTCGGTTTCAACGGCGCGCCGGTCGGAACGCTCGTTTTGCGGTCGTTCGCTCCGAACGGTTCGCTCCGTTGGGAACTGGCGAATCACGCGTTCGTCGACACGTTCGGCTTCGACGCGACCTCGGACGGCAAGCGAATTTATACGCGCACGGCGATTCTCGAAATCGACCCGGACTCGAAAAACGCCGACCTCGATTGGCGTTGCGCCGCGACGACGATCGATCATCGCCGATATTCGCAAGAGGAAGACGGGCGCCCCGGTTTCGGCGCGTCGGCGTTCGTCAAAACGCTCGAAGGACGCCGACTTTATTACACGATCGGCCAATACGGCGGCGGGTTCAACTTCTATTCGTTCGACGAGGAAAACGGCGGCCAAATCGCGCGTCCGGTCGGGAAAATCCGCTCCGACGACGAAACTTGGGCTTGGCGAATGGACGAAAAGGGCGACGTCTGGCACGGCGACTACCACAAGAACCGTTCGATTCGCCGCTATCGCTTCCAAGGTTGGAAAAAAGTCGAGTCGGCGGACGTTCCGAACCTTTACGCGCCGATTTACGACACGGAAAATCCGGACGAATGGCCTTGGCCGGAAGACTTTGAACTCGTTCGCCGCATTTACTACGTCGCGGAAACGGATACGCTTTATTTGAGCGGCTACCTTAAAACCGACGAAATCGACTCTTGGGGCGTTTGCGGAAAAACGCTCCGTCGATACGACGGCTGGACGTCGGGCTCGCCGAAAATCGCTTGGACGGTTCCGCTCCCGGTCAACCCGACCGGCGAAGAAGGGAAACCGCTCTCGCCGGAAGGCCTCGAAGTCGCCGGCGACTACATTTTCTGCGGAATGGTGAAAGCCGACGAAGGACGCCAACGCACTTACGCGCTCGAAGCGGCGACCGGCAAGGTTCTCGGCGCGTTCGTTCCGGGCGGCGCGGTCGGCGAAGAGGCCGGTTGGCAAGATATGCCGTATTCGGTCGCCGCGCTGAAACGGAAAAACGGCGACTATTTGATTCTCGTCGAAGAGGATTGGCGCGGCAAAAACATCCTTTACCGCTGGACGCCGCCGACTTCCGCTCCGAACGCCGTCGCGCAATAACGCGACAAAATAACGCGATTCAACGCCGGTCGACGATTCGCGCCGCTCGAATCGTCGACCGCCTCTTTCGCGGCGCGCTAAAAATTCGCTTAAAAATCGCAAGTCCTCTTCTCTTCTTTCTCTACTTTGCATATAATACCGATGGGAAGCGTCGCGTCGCTTTCCGGCGAACGAACCCTCGCCGCGACGCGGTTTCGCGCCGTTAAACTAGGCAATTTACACAAGGAAACTCAAATGAACCCGGAAACCCCCGACCAAATCGCCAACGAATCGCCGAACGAAAACGTCGCCGACGCCGCGTCGACGCCGCCCCGTTCGACCGCCTCCGACGCGACCGCTTCGACGCCGCAATCCAATTTTTCGTCGAATTTCGCGACGCCGAACGCCGCGCCGCGTCCGATGCGACCGCCGTTTCCCGTTCCTCCGCGTCCGATTGGATTTTGGCCGCTCTTTTTCAAAGACGTAACGGTTTCCGTCGCCGGCGTCGCGACTTTTTGTTTTCTGTCGTTTTTCCTCTTTTTCGCGACGATCGTCGGTCTCGCCGGCGCGCTTAACGACGCTTCGGAATCGGCGCTCGTCCTCGAAGAGACGATCTCCGGCGACGAAACCGCGCCGGGCAAAATCGTCGTGTTGCCGATCGAAGGGGTTATCGAAACGGACGAATACGGCTTTTTGCGCGAAGCGATCGACTGCATCGCCGACGACGAGCGCGTTCGCGGCGTCGTCTTGCGGATCGACTCGCCCGGCGGCACGATCGCCGGCAGCGACTATTATTATACGCTCCTGAAAGACTTAAAAGCGGAACTCGACGTTCCGATTATCGCCAGTATGGGGGACGTCGCGGCGAGCGGCGGTTATTACATTGCGACGGCGGCCGACCAAATCTTCGCGGAACGCTCGACTTTGACCGGCTCGATCGGCGTTATCGTCCCGATGTACGACGCGTCGGAGCTTTGCGAAAAATTCGGCGTCGCGTCGACCCCGGTCGTCAGCGGTCCGATGAAGGGAATGGGCGACATGATGAAGAAGCCGACGCCGGAGGAAACCGCCGTTTGGCAGGC
>JAZQAP010000091.1:0-3603 GCA_045545275.1 Thermoguttaceae bacterium
GAAGAAAAAGCCGAAAAATTCGCCGCCCGGCATCAATCCGAACACGTTCGGCAACACGATAAAGCCCATCGTGAAGGTGCTGGCGAAACTTTCGGAGTTGGCGACGCCGAGAAACATCACCGCCGCCGGAATCGTCATCAGCCCGCCGAGCGCGACTTCGCAAAAGCCGTTCGCGGAAACCGCCGTCAACGACGAGAGCGCGATATCCTTGTTCGGCTTCACGTAACTCGCGTAAGTCGCGATCGCGCCGACGCATAACGACGCCGAAAAGAAGATGTGCGACGTCGCCGCCAGCCAAACTTCCGGGTTCGCCAGCGCCGTCCAAACGCTCGTTTGTCCGACGACCGCGCCGCTTTCGTCGAGCAGAGGTCGCGACGGATTCCACATAAAGCCGAGCCCGTCGACGAAACTTTGCCCCTCGACGCCGGTCGGGTTGCCCAACGTCGCGACGCGCAAAATCACCAACGCCGAACAGAGCAAAAGAAGCGGCGTCGCGATCTTGCAAAACCGCTCGATTCCTTTGGCGATCCCGCAATAAACCAGCGCGAAATTCGCCGCCGCGCAAACGAGCGTCGCCAACACCACCGGCGATTTGCAGAAATTTTGGAAAAGCGAACCGTCGCCGTTCATTCCGACGAAATTCGCGAACGCCGCTTCGTAAGAGGCGGAATCGCCGAGTTTAAACCCGGAATCGACCGTCGGAAAAAACGAAAATTCAATGCCCAACGGACGCAAACAGCCGCCGAGATACTGCAACGCGTACAGCAGGCACCACGCTTCGACGAAAATGTAAAACATACAAATGCCGGTCGGCACCAGCGCGACCAAACCGCCGCTCGCCGTCCAAAACGTCTTGCCGTTTCCCGCCGCGCGGTAAATTCCCGGAAGCGAATGGTATCCGTCGCGTCCGCCGCGCCGCCCGAGCGCCCATTCCGACCAAGCGATCGGAATCGCGACGAGCAACATCGAAATAAAATACGGAATCATGAACGCGCCGCCGCCGTAAGTCGCGACTTGGCCCGGGAAACGCAAAAAGTTCCCCAAGCCGACCGCGCTTCCGGCGACCGCTAAAACGACGCCTAAGTTCGATTCCCAATGTTCGTTTTTACCGTTTTTTTCGCGAGCCATTCGAGCCTCCGCCTTCTTTCGCGACGCCGCGCGCCGCTTACGCCGCGCTCTTAACCGTCGCCGTTCAAACGTTTACGTCCGTTTTTATTTTATCGCCGAAATATTTTGCGCTTGTTCCGTTCGCGCGGCTTCCTCTTCTTCGCGACGCCAACGTCGCGACGCTTTCAACGAAACGACGATCAACGCCGCCGTTAAGAAAACGATGAACGCCAACGAAACCTGCGCCGCCTTATCCTCCGCGACTCCGGCGAGCCGCGCGCCCAAATTGTTCCAAAGCCAAAGCGCGAAAATAATCGCCAAATACGGCGTCGAAAGATACTTAACGACGAAACCAAGCGCCTTCGGAACCTGAATTTTCGCGCCGCGTTTCAGCTCGGCGGTCATCTTGTCCGCGCCCCAAACCCAAGCGACCATAATCGTTTGCAACAGCGCGAAAACGAACGGCGTAAAGTTCGCGAGCCAAAAGTCGAACGAGTCGAGCGCCGCCAAATTCTTCGTAAACCAACAAACGATCCCGATTCCGACGAGATTGACCGCCAACGTCGCCGCGACGCTAACGCCGCGCGACCAGCGAAACGCCTCTTGCGTCAGCGCGACCGTCGGCTGAACCAACGAAATCGAACTCGTCAGCCCGGCCAAGAAAAGCAAGCTAAAGAAAAGGAAACCGAAAATTTCGCCCCCCGGCATTAGTCCGAAAACATTCGGCAAAACGACGAACCCCATCGCGAACGTACTGTCGAAACTCCCCGCCGCCGCGACGCCGAGGAACATAATCGCCGCCGGAATCGTCATCAATCCGCCGAGCGCGACTTCGCAAAATTCGTTCGCCGCGACCGCCGTCAAGCCGGAAAGCGCGATATCGTCGTCTTTTTTGACGTAACTAGCGTAAGACGTGATCGCGCAAAGACATATCGAAACGGAAAAAAAAATTTGCGCCGTCGCCGCGAGCCAAACTTCCGGGTTGCAAAGCGCCGTCCAAACGCTCGTTTGCCCGACGACCGCGCCGCTCTCGTCGAGAACGGGTCGCGACGGATTCCACATAAAACCGAGCCCGTCGACGAAACTTTGCCCCTCGACGCCGGTCGGATTCCCGAGAGTCGCGACGCGCAAAATCACCGCCAAGGAACACAAAACCAAAAGCGGCGTCGCGATTTTACAAAACCGTTCGATTCCCTTGGCGATTCCGCAGTAGATCAGCGCGAAATTCGCAAGCGCGCAAGCCGTCGTCGCCAACAATAGCGGCGACGAGCCAATATCGCGGAACAACGAACCGTCGCCGCCGCTCATTCCGACAAATTGCGCGAAAAACGCTTCGTAACTCGCGGAATCGCTCAACTTCAAACCGGCGTCGAGCGACGGAAAGAGCGAAAAGCCCAAGCCGAGCGGTTTCAAACATCCGCCGAGATATTGAAGCGCGTAAAGCAAGCACCACGACTCGATAAAGACGTAATACATGCAGATAACGAGCGGCGCGAGCGAACACACGCCGCCGCAAACGCCCCAAATCGTCTTGCCGTTCCCCGCCGCGCGGTAAATCCCCGGTTGCGAATGATATCCGCGACGTCCGCCGGCCCGTCCGAGCGCCCACTCCGATAACGCCAAGGGAATCGCGACGAGCAACATCGAAATAAAATACGGAATCATGAACGCGCCGCCGCCGTAAGTCGCGACCTGACCGGGAAATCGCAAAAAATTCCCCAAACCGACCGCGCCGCCGGCGACCGCCAACACGACGCCTACGCTCGAGCCCCAATGTTCTTTTTCACGTCCTTGGTCGCGTCGCGACATATCCGCCCCCGTCGACGCCGCGTCGCCAAACAAACGCTTTTCGTCGAGATAAACCGTTATTTTTGATTCACTTACGCCGTTTCGCCGTCCAAACGAACGCGGCGTTACTCGTCGTCCGCCGCGTCCGAACTAACGTCCGGCGTCGTCGTAATTTTCCAACAACACCAGATCAAAAGCCCGGTCGTCGCGCCGATCGCGAGCGTCATGCTAATCCAACCGCCGATCGTCATCGCTTTTCTCCTTGAAATCAATCGTTTAGCGCATTTTTTTGCAAACGCCGCGCCGTTACCAATTCAATTCGGTCGCTTCGTCCCAATGTTCGTAAAGGAGCTTGATCGCTTCTTGCTCGGCGACGATTTCCGCTTGCAACTCCTTAATTTTCGCGCCGTCGCGGAGAATTTCCGGCTTCAGCGCGTCTTCGTTGAGCGACGCGAGCCGAGTTTCGCGAATGAAAATTTCATCCTCGATGTCGGCGACTTTGCGGAACGGGAACTTGCGCTTTCTCTTTTCTTTCTTTGCTTTAGGATCGGCCGCGGGCGCGCCTTGCGACGCTTTGAAGTTTGCTTCGGCGTACTTCGACGGATCGGAGTTTTTCGACTTGCCGCTCGGAACGCCGTTCGTTCGGTTCGCGTCGAGGTTCGGAACGGCGCCGCGATTTTTCCCCTTGCCGCCTTTCGGAACGCTCGG
>JAZQAP010000092.1:0-15606 GCA_045545275.1 Thermoguttaceae bacterium
ACTCGACGGCCACCCCGCCGGCGTTTTGACCCCGCGCACCCCCGGCCCGCCGTTCGAAAAATAGGATTTCGGCGGCGAATACGGTTTCGTTTCGCTCGACGCGGACGAGCCGGTCGTCCTCAAATTCCGCGAAAAAACCGGCGTTTCGCTCGACGATTTGACCGTCCGCCCCCTTTCGCTCGGCTTAACCCCGACGAAATACGCCGACGGTTCGTTCGAGTTGAAAATCGACAAGCCTTGCCAAATTTCGGTCGAGCCGAACGGGCGCCGCCGTCCGATTCTCGTTTTCGTCAACCCGCTCGAAAAGAACGTTCCGAACGCGAACGCGCCGAACGTCCGTTACTTCGGCCCGGGCGTTCACAACCCGGAAGGAGGCAAAATTTCGCTCAAGTCGAACGAAACGCTTTACCTCGCTCCGGGCGCCGTCGTTCGTTGCGGCGTCGAAGTCAACGGCGAAAACGTTCGCATTTGCGGTCGCGGCGTTATCGACTCGAACCCTTGGAAATGGAGAGAGGGCCCGACCGGACACGTCGTTTCGATGTTCGGCTCGAAAAACGTTTCGTTGGAGGGCGTTATTATCCGCGGCGCGTCGCACTGGACGGTCGTCCCGGTCAACTGCGACGGCGTTTTTATCGACAATATCAAAATCTGCGGCGGTCGCGTCCAAAACGACGACGGAATCAACCCCTGCAACAGCCGGAACGTCCGCGTTACGAACACGTTCATTCGCTCCGACGACGACTGTATGGCGCTCAAAGGCTTAAACCTCGAATACGGGAACTGCGAAGATATTGCCGTCGAAAACTGCGTCTTTTGGTGCGACCGCGCCCGAACGGTCTTGATGGGACACGAGAGCCGCGCCCCGTATATGCGTCGAATTACATTCAAAAATATCGATATTATCCGCTCGCAAGCGCGCAATTTCCTCCTCGAACCGGGCGAACAAATGATTTTGGAAGACGTTACGTTCGACGGAATCCGCTTCGAAACCGGCCCGCAAAACGCGCTGAATCCGGAGGAACTCGCCAAGAAAGTCGACTCGTCGGGCCTCCGTTTCGACGTCGACACGGCGAACCGCGAGAACTGGCTTTTCGTCGGGCGGCCGGTCGTCAACCAGTATATGCAAATCAAGGAGCCGGGCCATATTAAGAACGTCGTTATCCGGAATATTTCGGTCGTCGGCCCGACGTCTTACGCCGGTTTCCTCTTCTCCGGTTCGGACGAGTCGCACCGGACGGACGGTTTGACGATCGAAAACGTCGAAGCGTTTGGGAAGAAGATCGGCCCCGGCGCGCCGACGATTCACCTCGGCGACTTCCTCGACGCCGTCGAAGTCAAGTAACGCCGCCGTTTAAGCCGCGTCGGTCGAACGAACGCCGCGCCTTTCTCGCTTCTTTTCGTCAAAGAAACGCGCCCGACCGCCGCCAAGAAACGCAAAACCCGCCGCGAACGTCCGACGTTGCGACGGGTTTCTTTTTCGCCGTCCACTTCGTTCGTTTCTCCTTGTAAACAACGTTATTTCAACGTTTTAAACATTCCGACAAGCAGACCCGGCGTCCGGTCAATGCCAACGTTGCGCGCCGAACGAAACGACGTAAACGCTCCAAACGCTCGTCAAACCGCAAAAGAGCGCGACCGCGAAACGGCCCCAGTCGCCCGCCGTCGACGCGAAAAAAGCGCAAAACGACGCCGCGCAACGCGACGCCAACGCGCCCCAAGCGACCGCGCTCGCAACGACCGCCGCTCGAACGCAACTCAAAAGGGTCGCCGCGACAAAAGGCGCGAACCCGCCTTCGCTCCCGCCCGGCGTCGCGAGGTAAAGGAGCGCCGCCCCGACGCCCGCGAAAAGAAAAATCGCGACCGACGCCGCCGACGCGAAGATCGCCGCCCAATCGAGTCGCCGCGCCCAAACGACCGCCCGAACGCCGAACGTTTCGCGCCGCGCTTCCCCTTGTTTCCCGTTTTCGTTCGTCATCGTCGTCTTTTCCTCCGCTCGCCGTTTTCGACTTAAACGGCTTATTTCAAGTTGCTTAACATTAAAGCCGGTCGTTAAAGATAAACGCTAAATAAAAGAAAAGAGCGAACGCCGCCGACGCGACGCCGACCGCTTGCGCCGCCCGCGCCCAACGTCGCCGGTCGAGCCGACGCCCCGCTTCGTCCGATTTCCGCGAAAACGCCGCCAGCGCGACCGTCGCCGCCGCCCCCAAAAGGAAGCTCGACGCCAAGCCGCCGACGCTCAAAAGTCCGAAACCAACCCAATAAAAGGCGATATCGTCGGGCGCGCCCGGACGCTTCGGCAACGCAGCCAACGGCGCG
This sequence comes from Thermoguttaceae bacterium, assembly GCA_045545275.1. GTDB lineage: Bacteria > Planctomycetota > Planctomycetia > Pirellulales > Thermoguttaceae > RUG369. The sequence goes on from JAZQAP010000092.1 coordinate 2,317, forward strand.
GCGACGACCGAAAAAGCCGCGCTAAGCCAACCGAAAAAAAACGTCGCCTCGCAAAACGCTTTAACGCCGGACGAACCGCTTTCGCCGCCTTTTGGGCCAACCCAAACGGTTGTCGCGCCGCTCAAAACGTCGAACGCCTTCCAGCAAATCGCGCCGACCGCCGTCTTCAAAACGCCGACTCTTTTCGCCGCTCGCCCAACCGCTCGCCCGGTCGTCGCGCCGACGTCCCAAGCGCCCGTTCGAACCGCGTCGAAACGCCAAGCGAACGCCCCGATCGCCGCGACGAAAGTTAGCGCCGCCAACGTCGAGTAAAGAGAAACGCGTCCGTTCAAGCGCGCCGTTTCGCCGACCGCCGGGTCGTAACGCGTTTGCTCGAGCCGCGTCGCGCCGACGAACGCCGCGACCGAAAAAACGACGCAAAGAGCCGCCGAAACCGCCGCGACCCGCGCCAACGTTTCCCGACGTCGCTTCGCCGAACCGTCGAAGCGTCCGTTATCTTCCGTCAAACCGTTCATCGTCAGTTCCTCCAACATTTATCGTTTCAACAACCTAAACGCTTAACGCGTCGTTTTTTCGTTCGCCTTCTTTCGGCTACTTAACGTCATTATATCGTCCCGCGACGCCGATTTCAAGAGCGACGTCGAGTAACTCCACAAAATTTTCGACAAAAAGTCAAGAAATGTCGAAACGCGCCGCTCGGACTTTTGCAGCCAAACGACGCGTTCTCGCTAAACCGCCCAAACTAACGCGCTTTCGACGTTCGTCGGGCCGTCGAGTCTCGCAATTTTTCAGCGGTCGACGCAGATTTGCAGAATCCGAACCGCGTTCCCGGCGCTTCGACCGTCCTTTTCCGCCGCGATTCGACAAACGACCGAGTGTCGCCCGCGCTTCAAACCGTCCGCCAACGCGACGGCGCGCGGGTAATGCAAACCGCCGCTATAGTCGTGAAAAACTTCGACTTGCGTCCAGTCGCCGCCGTCGATTTTCACGTCGAGACGCCCGGCGTCCGGCCCGGCTAAGACGTACAGCGCGAGCGAACGCCCGTCAAAGTCGAACGAAAACTCCGCGCCGACTTTTTCTCCGCAAAGGAGCGGCAAGTTCGCAAAGGTCGAGCGGAACGAACCGCGAATCTTCGACCAATCGGGAACGTAAAGTTTGAAACCGCCGTCTTTTACCGACGCGCCGTCGTCGATTTTGCCGACGTTCGTCGCGACGCCGTCGAAACCGCGGAACCCGGCGTTCATAAAGGAAAATTCGTCGAGCGGTTTCGGCGTTTTATGCGGCGTCAACCCGGCTTCGGCGCTTTCGGCGCTCTCCGCGCAAGTTTCGCTCCAAGCGTCGTCGAGGAGCGCGGCGATCATATCGGCGCAAATTTTGTTTCCGCGCGGCGCCGGGTGAACGCCGCCGAACTCTTGCCAAGTCAACCGTTTATCGTCGATCCGCTCTTGAATTTCTTTCGCGAGGTTAATCGTCGAAATCGCCCAACGTTCCGCGACCGCCGAATGCGCTTGAATACTCGGCGCGACCTTTCCGGCGCGGTAATCCGCCATCAGCCGTTCGTTGACGAAAAACGTCATAACAATATCGACGTTCGGGTTCTCCGCGCGCATTCGCCCGATAATCCCCTCCATCCCGCGAATCGCCCGCTCGACCGAAAAGCGCCCGTCTTGGTCGTCGTTGACCGAAAACTCGACGAAAAACAAGTCGACCGGCCCGTTTTTGAGGACGTCCGTTTCGAGTCGGAACGCGCCGACGTCGGAGCAAGTCGACGAAATCCCGGCGGCGACGAAGTCGAACTCCGTTTGCGGAAATTTCTTCGTCAAATAGTCGCAAACCATCGGACGATACCCGTCCATCTCGGTGATCGAGCCGCCGAGAAACGCGACGCGCCCTCGCCCGGTCGTCTCGAAAACGAGCTTCGAGTTCCGGTACTCGCCGCGACGAACGACGTTTTTCGGGAGTTTTCCCGACGCCGACGTTTCTTCCGCCGAGCAAACGTCGACGCTCGCCCAGCGAAACGCCGAAACGCCGAGCGCCGTTCCGACGACGCCGTTTAAAAATTCCCGTCTTTTCATTTTCGTCTCCTCCGCTCACTTAAAGAATGAAATAACGTCTCTTACCACTCTTGTCAACGCCGACGTCGCGAACGCGAACGTCGTTCGGTTTCCCAAATTTCGGGCTCTTCGTCCGAGTCGTCGTACTCGTTTCGCGACGGTCGCCGTTCGGCGCGTTGTTCGGTTCGCTCCCGATCGCGGCGGTCGGCTCGGTCGCGGTCGAATTCTTGCCGTCGACGCGGCGGTTCGCGACGGTCGGCTCGGCGTTCGCTTTCTTCCGCTTCGCCTTCTCGTTCGCTTTCGCCGTCTTCTTCGCCGTCCCTTTCGTCGCTCTCCTCGTCGTCAAAACGCGGCGGGAAGAAAAACGCGACCACGTAAAAAAGACACAGTGTCGCGACCGACGCGGCGACCGACGCGACCATTCCGCACGGGCCTATCGGGTCGAAACGTTCCAAATTAAAAAACGAACGAAGCGCAAACGGCCCCAAGCAAGAACCGACGAACCCCAAGCACAACGTCAACCAAGGGCCGCGAACGACGCGCGCCGGAACCAAAAATCGCGCCGCCAAGCCGATCCAAATCGCGACGCCGGACCAAAAAAAGAGAAGCGTCGCCCACTCGCGAACTTTCGGCGGAAACTCCCAAAGCAATAATTCTTCCATCGCGTCTTCTTTCTTTTACTCCGTCGGCGCCGCTAATTCGCCAAAATTTTTCTATTTTACGCTCTCGTTTCAACCCGCGCGCCCCTTTTTCCGCGTCTTACTTATTGTACTCGCTTCGACGCTCCTTGTAAAGCGTTTCTTGGTTTTCTCGACGTTTCGCCAATAAAAAAACGGCTCCGCTCGCCGTCTTTCGACAAACAAAGCGGAACCGTTTTCAAGTGCGACGCAACCCCGTCTCGCGAGTCCGGGCGCGCGACAAAATCAATACATCGCGTTCGCGGCTTGGCGTTCGGCGTTGATTTTGTTCATTTGGTCGACTTCCTCTTGATATTGGAACTCGTTGCCGGACGGATGATATTGAATATCGTCGTCAAGGTAGTTCGAACTCGGCAACGTTTGGCCGTTGCGGGTAACTTGGCACCCGACAAACGGAACGACGAACAACGCCGCGAGCGCGAGAGCGCCGATGGTTTTCATCGATTTCATTTCAAATCCTTTGCTTTCATGAAAACAGGAGACGCGTCGCCCGGCGGCTCGAAGCGCGTTCCGGAACGCCTTCGTCACGCTTGACCGATCTCGTCAATGGACTTCGTTCGACGGAACGTCGTCGCGGCGACGGACAAAACTTCGCCCCCTTCTAGGGTCGCGGCGTCTCTCAATTAATTCTTAAAAGGCTTCGCGTCCTTGACGTAAGCCCCGACAAACGGAACCGGCGCGCGCCGCGTCGTTTGTCTGGAAGATGTATCGGTTATTCCGTCGGCGCCGCTTAAAAGTTTTCTTCAAAATCGAAGTTTTTTTTCAATCGACAAAAGAAACAAACAAGACAAAATAGGCGCTTTACTAAAACGACGCAAAATAAAACGACGCGCCGCCCTTTCGCCGAGGAGCGACGCGTCGCCTTTATTTGCTCGCCGCGTTAAGCTAGAAAATTTACGCAAATTACGGCGCGACATTAATCTCGACGACGTCGCCGTCTCGGACGACGTAATCGCCCTTAACGACCGTTCCGTCGTGAACCGCCTCGCCCCAAACGCGCGCCGACTTGAATTTCGCGGCGTAATCCTTGTGAATTTGGTCGCAAAGGTCGAAAACGTTGCTTCCTTCTTTGAGCGTGAACGGCTTGTCGCGGTCGGCTTCTTTCTTCGTCGGCTGTTTGGTGTAAACGCGAACGACGTTCATCGCTTCGTAAATCGCGTTGCGGAGTTCTTCGGTTCCGCTTCCGTCGAGAGCGGAAATTTGGAACTCGCGGAACGGCGTCGAGCAGAACTCGCGGAAGAGTTCGAGTCGATCGTTGAAGTCCGGCAAGTCGCATTTATTGAAGACGAGAAAAGTCTTCGTGTACGAGAGCCCGACGTCCTCTTCGTCGAGCGACGATTCCGCCGCCAGCCGCGTTTTCGTCCCTTGCAGACGGTCGAGCACGTCTTGGCACTGCTGAATGCCGTCGTCGTCGCCGAGGTCGACCATCAGCAGAACCAGCTCCGCGCCGCGAATATAGCCGTACAAATACGACTCGAAAAAGTCCGGCGTGATCGGCGGCGTGTCGATGAGTTGAACGAACACGTCCTCCCAAGCCATCATCCCGGGCGACGCGGTTTGCGTCGTGAACGGATACGGCGCGACTTCCGGCTTCGCTTTGGTAAAATAGGTAAGAAGTTGCGACTTTCCGGAGTTCGGCCCGCCGATAATGACCGCGGTTCCGGCGCCCTGACGCGGAATCTTGACCGATTTTCCGCCCGATTTTTTCCCGGCGCCGCGCGACGCTTCGACCTCTTTTTTCGCGTCGGCGATCTTCGTCTTCAGCATCATCTGCATTTTTTCGCTGGCTTTGTGCTTCGGAATCTCCTGAAGCATCACCTGGAGCCAACGCAACTCTTCGTCCGGCGACTGCGCGCGACGATACTCTTCTTCGGCTTTCAAATATTGGGGCGTTAAATTAGCGGCCATCTTCTCTATTTTATCTAAAGGAAAGGGTCGAAAAGGCAAAATCGACGACGCTCGACGCGAACCGCCGGTCGAACGGGAACCAACCTTCTCCCGCCTCCGCGTCCGTCGGAGATCGACTTCGCGCAACCGTCCGGAATCGCCGAACCAACGCAAACCGACGAACCGGCGACGGCTTCGGCGACTTGCCGGTCGAAAAACGTCGAACCGGCGAAACCGTTTCCGCGAAAAACCGACTCCGCGAACCGACGACGGCTTCGGCGACTTGCCGGTCGAAAAACGTCGAACCGGCGAAAGTTTCTACGCCGTCGCGAGCGTCTCTTACGATGATACCCGCAAACGCCGCAAAAAGCAAGCGCCCGCGAAAAAAAGCGACAAAAAAAACGCAAAAACGCCGACGAAACGCGCCGCCTGCGTCGCGACGCGCTCCGTCGACGTTAAAATTCGCCGCCCCCGCTTGCGCTCCGCCGCCCGACGCGTTAGAATAACGACGTCGAATCAAGGAAACGCGTTAAAGCGGGAAAAGCCGCCGCGTCAAACCGAACGACGGCGCAAAATTACCGGCTTAGTCGTCGTACTCGACGTCGACCCAAGCCCGAGTTTCCCAAGACTTGCGAATCGCGTCCAAAACGAGTTCCGTATTCAACGCGTCGTCCGCCGTCGCGGCGGGGGAAATCGGTTCCAACCTGGCCAAGGCGCGCAGATTCTCGCTTTGGAAGTTTGTGTAATATTTTTCATAACACGAACCATGTCCGGTAGCGAAATTGTAATACGGGAATCCCGGTTGGTCGCATTGAATTTTGACGGCGCCGCCGTGAAGTCCGTTGCGCAAGTCGGTGAAAACGAGAAAATCCGATTCGTCGTATGAGAACTTGAAGTTTGCGTATTCCGTCGAGATATTAAACTCGATCCCGTTGCCGGCGCCGGGTTCGTTTCGCGTGCACGTCATAACGCCGCGCGCGCCGTTTTCGTACCGCAACATAAAGCTGCAAGCGTCTTCGACTTCAACGGCTTTCATTTCGCTCGGCGTTTTTTCCGTATCCACGTCGAATCGTTTTTCGTAAGTCGCGTTCGGGTTCGGGATAGGCCGCGCCGCAACGTGAGTTACCGCGTCGCCGACAACGCTTTTCGCCTTGAGCCCCGTAAGGTAACCGGCAAGGTCAACAATATGGCTTCCAAGGTCGCCCAAACAGCCGCCTTCCTTGCCAAAACGCCAAGACCAATTACAGTACGGAAAACAACCCCAACCCTGCCGGTAAGCGCACGCGATCTCTCGCACCGCGCCGTATTGGCCGGAAAGGATCATTTGACGCGCTTTCGCCGCAGCGGGGACGTGTCGGTAAACGTGATTAATGTGCAAAATAACATTTTTACACTTCGCCGCCATATTCCGGAGAACGCGCGCTTCTTCGCTCGAGGTGGTCATCGGTTTTTCTACCACGATGATCCGCGTTTTTTCAGGAGTTTGACTCGCAACTTCAATCGCTTTCTTAGCCGCGACAAAATGCAACGCGTTCGGAAGGCAAATGTCGAACACGTCCCAGTCGGACGCCAACGCCTCGTCCAAATCGGTCGTCGGAGTCCAGCCGCCTCGCCTGGCAACTTCAAATTCCGATTCATCGTAACAAACGGCGCAGGTAAATTCGACTTGCGGAACGTCCTTGAAGAAGAGATGCGCTTGACCGCCGCATCTCGATCTCACGTTGCCCATCATGCCGGCGATTCCGGCGACGATCATTTTATACTGTTTCGTCGTCATAATCTTCCTATCCAGTCAAAGTTTAAAGGTTTAAAAATCTGTTAAATTCAACAGATAAAAACGAAAGCGACGCGCTTTCTACTACCAAAAGACCGAAATAGGATAAGAAGCGACAATTTTTTCAGAAAATTTTTCAAAAAAGACAAAAAATCCCCGTTCGCACCGCGTCGACCTATCGACGCGGAACGATTCCGGGGATTACAAGAATTTTAGCGACTCTATCGACCGACGCGGGAACGACGAAACGCGTCGCGCTTCCGCGTCGGGGCGCTAAGGAAACTCCGTCGACTATTTAATGTCTTCGAGTTTGACCCAGCAACGTTCGGCGATCGATTTGTCGCAAGCGGCCAACGTGCGTTGGACGTTGTACGCGTCGCGGAAGGTCGCGATCGGGGATTCGCTTTCGTAAGCGGCGCCCTTCTTAATCGCGTCGATGGCGCGGAGGTTTTCCAAAATACCGTAAACGGTAATGTCGCGATAACCGATCATATGACCGTCGGCGAAGTCAAAGTAATTGCCGTAAACCGCGCGGTTCGTGCAGATTTTGCTCCAACCCCAGAGTTGCGGGTCTTCGGCGGTTTTGTCGAAGACTTCGAGGTAGTTCATTTCGTCGAAGCAGAACTTAATCGTCCCCTTTTCGAAGCGGAGTTCGTAACCGTTTTGGTTTTCCGAACCGCAAGCGTTGCGGGTAACGGAGAGCGTCCCGATGGCCGAGTTGTCGTCCAACGTGAACATAACGCGCATCGCGTCGTCGACGTCGCAGTCGCGGATTTCGAAATCGTCTTGCGCTTGCGCGCCGGCGCCCATGTTGCTCAATTGCGACGCGAAGGTTTTCTTCCATTTGCGTTGTTTGACGTGCGTCGTTTGCATCGCGCAGAGTTCGAGCGGACGGAGACCGGTGATGTAGTACAGCATGTCGAGCGAGTGCGAACCAAGGTCGCCCGCCGCGCCGCCGCCGTGCGATTTTTCGAAACGCCAGCTGCCGTCGGCGCCCCAACCCCAACCTTGGTTGTAGAACATGCGGGCTTCGATCAAGCGACCGAACTTGCCGGAACGCGCCAGTTTACGAGCGTAAACGTTCGCCGGAACGCGACGGTAAATGAAGTTGACGCTGTTCAGCAATTCTTTGTGCGCGTCCGCTTTGTCGGCCATTTCGCGACCTTGTTCGAGGTTCGCGGAGAGCGGTTTTTCGCAGAAGACGTGTTTGCCGGCGTCGAAAGCGGCCATCGCGGCGGCGTAGTGCGCGGCGTTCGGCAAGCAAATGTCGACGTAATCGGCGTCGGCTTGTTCGATAACTTTTTTCCAAGCGTCCGGGCCGACGAAAGTTTTCCAACCGTCGCGTTCCGCCATCGCTTTTTCGCCGTCGTTCCAGCAAGCCGCGTAACCGAGAACCGGTTGAATCGGAGCGTTTTTGAAGTAGCCGACAACGCCGCGGTACGCCAAACTACGAATAACGCCCATCATACCGTAACCCAAAACCGATACGTTCAAATTATCCATTAAAAATCCCCTAACGCTTTGATAAAGCCGGTAAAATAATCCGTTTACGCTAAATAGTCGCGCGGACGACGCTTTAATCGCCGTCGCGTTCTTTTCGTTTATTATACCAAATTTGCGTCGCGGTTGCAATCGTTTTTCCCGCCTTTTCCCCTTTTTTTCAAAAATTCTTTTTTCGCCGCGAAATCGCCGCGTCCGGGTCGGCGCCCCCGTTTTTTCGCGCTCTTCCTAAATTTCGCGTTTTTTTTCGAGAACGCGTCCCGGGGCTGGACGCCGACGTAAAAACGGTTACAATTGAAGCGTTCGCGCTTGCGACGAGCGCGTTATTAATAAATCAAGGGCAAAGACGATGATTCAACGCCTCTCGACCGGCGTTCCCGGTCTCGACGAAAAACTCGGCGGCGGGCTGATTCCCGGAACGACGACCGCGCTCGTCGGAAGCTCCGGCGCCGGGAAAACGCAGTTCGGCCTCCAATTTCTCAACGCCGGGCTCGACGCTCCGGAACGTCGACGCGGAATCCTGCTCGATTTAACCGCTCGCGGCGACTCCCAAAATCACGCGGCTTACGCTAAGTCGCTCTTCGATTGGGAAATGAGCGAAGAAAACGGCGACCGCCCGTTCGACCCGGCGAAGTTTTTCGCTTGCGTCGCGGCGAACGAACGTTTCGCGGGCGACTATTTTCACGCGTTTTCGCAAGCCGGGCGCCGCGTTACCCGTCGCGACCTCGGCGACGACGCTTGGCGCGAATGGAAGCTCGATCTGACGAAGCGCCTGCAGTCGACGATTTCGTTCCTTTACGCCAACTTTGCGCAGGGCGCGCGACGGCTCGTCGTCGACGGCGTCGAACCGGTCGAGCGTCAGGGCGAGTCGATTCAGTTCGAACTACTCGAATACGTCGAGCGTCAAATCGTCAAAAAAGAAGCCGCTTGGGTCGCCCGCGATCTTTTCCGCCAAAATTTCCGCGAGTTCGAAGCGCAAATCGGCGCCCAACCTTACCCGGAAACCGAAATCGGAACGCTCTTCTCGTACACCGCGCCGGAAACGTCGCTCGACGCGCTGATCGAGAAACCGCTCGAAGAAGGCGACTTTTTCGCCCAAGCGAACACCGTTATTTATCTCGGTAAAATTCGGGACGGCAAACGTTTCCGTCGCGCGCTTTACATTATGAAACACCGCGGTTCCGCCTGTTCCGACGAAATCCTCTTTTACGAAATCGACGACGCCGGTTTAAAAATCGTCGATTAACCGTCGCAAGTTTGCCGCTTTTCGCGTTTTAAGAAGCCGTAAAGATGAAAAACAACGAAACAAAAAGCGATAAAAACAACAAAAAAACGTCGTCCATCGTCAAAATGACGACCGGCGGAAGCGCCGACCGCTTTTGGAATCCGCGTATTTGGGACGGCGTAACGATTCCCGCTTGGCTGAAGATTTTGAACGCCGGACGTTGGCGAATCGCGCCGACGCGGTTTCCGATGTTCTGCGTCGTTTGGGGGCTTTCGCTCGCCAACTCGACGCTCGCCGGACTGCAGAAGTTAACGCTCGGAAAAAAAATTCGCGACGCCGAACTCGTCGACGCGCCGATTTTTATCGTCGGACACTGGCGCAGCGGAACGACGCTCCTGCACGAGTACATGATGCGCGACGAACGCTTCGCGTGTTCCGACACTTACGACTGTTTCGCTCCGGCTCACCTCCTTGTCTCCGGGCCGCGTTTCCGCCCTTGGGTCAAATATCTGATGCCGAAAAAGCGTCCGATGGACAATATGGCCGTCGGACTCGACCGTCCGCAGGAAGACGAGTTCGCCCTTTGCGCGCTCGGAGCGCCGTCGCCGTACCGCGAAATCGCCTTTCCAAACAACGCTCGGATCGACGCCGATTATTTGACGCTCCGCAATTTAAGCGACGCCGACCGTTCGCGTTGGCTCGACGCGCTCGAATACTTCCTCAAAGCGTTGACGGTAGGACGCGGCAAACGGATTATTTTGAAGTCGCCGCCGCACACCGCTCGCGTTCGCGCGATTTTGGAGCGGTTCCCGAACGCGAAATTCGTTCATATTTCCCGCGACCCGTTCGCGCTTTTCCCGTCGACGGTCAATCTTTGGAAAAAGCTCGCCGCGACGCACGGCTTGCAGTCGCCCAAGGGAGGCGCCGCGCTCGAAGAAAAGGTTTTGAGCGATTTCGAAGCGATGTACGACGCGTTTTTCGCCGACGTTAAACTGATTCCGCAAGGGAACTTCTGCGAAATTTCCTACGACGAGTTGGTCGCCGAGCCGGTCGCGACGCTCGAACGGATTTACGCCGAACTCGGAATCGACGGGTTCGACGGTCGGCGAGAGGCGTTCGAAGCGTTCGCGTCGACGCAAAAGAAGTACCAAAAGAATAAATTCGAACTCGCGCCGGAAATCAAAGAAACGATTCAACGCCGCTGGAAGGCGTATTTCGACCGCTATTACGCTTCGAAGTAAGCGTCGTCTAACGATTTAACGCAAACAAAAAACGCCGCGTCGATTTGCCGTCGACGCGGCGTTTTGCGTTAACTTTTTCCGAATCGACTGCGAAGAAGCCGAAACTTAATCGCCGCCGAAATTTACCGACGGTCGCTTTTACGCGCTTAACGCAAGGTCGACGCCAATTTTTTCACCTCGTTCGCAATAAACATTTATCTTACCTTTCCCCCAACCGACGAAGAAAGCGTCGCGGTCGCGAATACGCGGAACGCCCGGCGTCGGTTTGCGCACGAGGGCGTTTTGAGTCGCAACCTTCGTTCGCTTCCCTTCCTCTCCCGTCAATTTAACGTCGAGAAGTTCGAAAAATTCCATTTTTTTATTAAAAGCGCGCGCAAGTTCGGGCGCTTTGTCGCTATCTAAAGCTAGGTCGACCAATTGCACGACAACGTTGCCGAGCTTCGGTCGGCAGAAAACGAAATTTTTCCCTCCGTCTTGCGAACCTGCGACGAAAACCAGCGTCGCGACGAACGCAACCTCTTCCCCGAACGTTTCCAGTAAGTTGTCATGCGATTCGACAATCTTGTCCCACGCCTCTTCGATCAGCTTCTCGAACAGTTTTTCAAGCGCTATGATTAGTCCTCGCTTAACGATCGCTTTAACGCCGCGTTTCCAATCTTTCTTCATGTTATATTCCTCCTTATCGGCGTTAGTTTTAAAGAGCCGCGAGCGTCTTCTTTCTCCTTGCTTTCCCCTAAGAGCGCCCAACCGCGTTAATTTATTAAAAATTTATTAATTTTTCCCAAAAAAAACGCCGCGTCGTTAAACGCGGCGTTCTTAACGTCTTTTACCGTCGACGGTTAAGTCGCGGCTTTTTTATTTCGTTTCCGGCTTCTTTTTGGAAAGCAGCCACTCGTACAGCTCCGGATCGTCGTAGGCTTTGTTCCAAGAGTCGTGCCCGACGCCTTCGTAAATCGTCAGTTTCGCTTCCGGATTCCCCGCTTTTTGGTTCGCGTCGATCATCGCTTGCGACATTTGAGGCGGAACGAGGTTATCTTTGTCGCCGTGGAACGCCCAAATCGGCGTCGTCGCCATTTTTTCCGCCGCGTTCGGGTCGCCGCCTCCGCAAATCGGAGCCGCCGCCGCGATTTTTTCCGGGCATTTCGCTAAGAGCGACCAAGTCCCGAAACCGCCCATCGAAAGACCGGTAACGTAAACGCGGCTCTTGTCGATCGGGTACTTTTCGCAAACCTTGTCGAGCAAAACTTCAAGCTGCGTCGCCGACCACCAAGAATCCGCGAAACATTGCGGCGCGACGGTGAAAAACTTCCAATTTTTCGCGCGCTCCGGATTCGAGAGAATCGCCGTCGGGCCGTAAATCTTCAGTTTGTTCAAGTCGTCGCCGCGTTCGCCGATTCCGTGCAGGAAGATAAGGAGCGGAAAGCCCGCGTCCGTTTTCGCCGACTCGTCGACCGGTTGGAACGCTAAGTATTTCAACGTTTGCGACTTCGTTTCGTCGAGCGTTTCCGGCCCGAAGAGCCCGCGTTCGCGCTTCGAAAGCGGAACTTCGACCGCGCCCTTGACCAACTCGCCCGCTTTTGGCGTTTCGTCGACCGACGCTTCTTCGACCGGTTCGACCGACGCCGGTTTCGCGCTCAAACGCTTCGAGAGAAGCCAAGCGTAAAGTTCCGGGTCGGCGTAAGCGTTAATCCAAGAATTATGTCCGACGCCCGGGTAAACGGTCAGTTTCGCGTCCGGATTCCCCGCTTTTCGGTGCGCGTCGATCATCGCTTGCGACGCGGAGAGCGGAACCGCTCGGTCTTGATCGCCGTGAAACGCCCAAACCGGCGTCTTCGCCGTTTTCGCCGCGTCGTTCGGATTGCCGCCGCCGCAAATCGGAGCGACCGCCGCGATCTTTTCCGGGCATTGCGCCAAGAGCGACCACGTCCCGTAACCGCCCATCGAAACGCCGGTTACGTAAACGCGGTCTTTATCGACCGGATAACGTTCGCAAAGTTTGTCGATCATGACGCTCAACTGCGCCGCCGACCACCAACCGTTCGACGGGCATTGCGGCGCGACGGTGAAGAATTTCCAGTCTTTCGCGCTCTCCGCCTTCGAGCAATACATCGCCGGGCCGTAAACTTTCAACTTATTCAAATCCTCGCCGCGCTCGCCCGAACCGTGCAAAACCAACATCAACGGGAAACCGGCGTCCGTCTTCGCCGATTCGTCGACCGGTTGGAAGACGTAATATTTCAGCGTTTGCGTCGACGTTTCGTCGAGCGTTTCCGGGCCGCGACGCCCGCCTTCGCGCTTGACCGCCGGGAGTTCGACCGACGCCGCGACCAACTCGCCCGCTTTCGGACTCTCGTCGACGACGACCGGCTCGACCTTCGTCGGTTTGCCGCTCAAACGCTTCGAGAGGAGCCAAGCATAGAGGTCGGCTTCCGCGTAAGCGTTGATCCAGCTGTCGTGTCCGACGCCGGGGTAAACGGTCAATTTCGCGTCCGGGTTTCCGGCTTTTTTGTTCGCGTCGATCATCGTTTGCGATTGTTCGAGGCGGACGAGCGGGTCTTTATCGCCGTGAAACGCCCAAATCGGCGTCGTCGCCATTTTCGGCGCGGCGTTCGGGTCGCCTCCGGCGCAAATCGGCGCGGCGGCCGCGATCTTTTCCGGGCAAGTCGCGAGGAGCGCCCAAGTCCCGAAACCGCCCATCGAAACGCCGGTAACGTACACGCGGTCTTTGTCGACCGGGTAAAGTTCGCAAACTTTGTCGATCATAACGCTAAGCTGCGCCGCCGACCACCAGCCGTTCGCCGGACATTGCGGCGCGACGGTGAAGAATTTCCAGTTTTTCGCGCTCTCCGCTTTCGAGCAGAACTCGACCGGGCCGTATTTTTTCAACAGCTCCAAATTGTCGCCGCGTTCG
>JAZQAP010000093.1:0-5279 GCA_045545275.1 Thermoguttaceae bacterium
CTCTCCGAAACGTTCCCGACGCTCGACTGCTCGCAGTGCATTCTGACGCCGCGTATGGTCGAAGTCGGACAACACCCGAACATCAAGTTGATGACGTACTGCGAAGTCGAGAAAGTCGAAGGCTTCGTCGGCAACTTCAAGGTGACGATTCGCAAAAAGGCGCGCTACGTCGACATTACGAAGTGCACCGGTTGCGGCGCCTGTTGGAACGCTTGCCCGATGAAGGGTAAAATCGACAACGCGTTCGACTTCAACCTCGGGTTCGGCCACGACAAAAAGCTCGGCAAACGCTCCGCGATTTACGTTCCGTTCCCGCAAGCGGTTCCGGCGCGTCCGACGGTCGACGCGGAAAACTGCCTGCGCCTCAAGAGCATGAAGAACGGCAAAGAGCTTTGCGGTATCTGCCAAAAGCAATGCGCCGCCAACGCGATCAACTTCCACGACCAAGACGAATTGATCGAAATCGAAGTCGGCGCCATCGTCGTCGCGACCGGGTACCAGCTCTACAGCATCGGCAAAGAGCAAGAAAACCCGAATATCCAAGGCTACGCCGAATACGGTTACGGCAAATACAAGGACGTCGTCGACTCGCTCCAATTCGAGCGCATCATTTCGGCGTCCGGCCCGACCGGCGGCGAGCCGTTGCGACCGTCCGACGGACGCGTTCCGGAGAAGATCGTCTTCATCCAATGCGTCGGGAGCCGCGACAACGCCAAGGGGATTACTTACTGTTCGAAAATCTGCTGCATGTACACCGCGAAACACACGATGTTGTACAAGCATAAGGTTCACGACGGCGAAGCGCACGTCTTCTATATGGACATTCGTTCCGGCGGTAAGAAATACGACGAGTTCGTCCGCCGCGCGATCGAGCAAGACGGCGCGATTTACCACCGCGGTCGCGTTTCGAAGATCGAAGAACAAACGGTCGACGGCGTCAAGAAGCTGATGGTGTACGGCGCCGACACGCTGTCCGGCAAACCGGTCGTCGTCGAAGCCGACATGGTCGTGTTGGCGTGCGCGATGACGCCGACGACCGGCGCGCCGCAACTAGCCCAAAAGCTGTCGGTCGGGTACGACGAATACGGGTTCCTCAGCGAATCGCACCCGAAACTTCGTCCGGTCGAAACGAACGCGGCGGGCGTTTTCGTCTGCGGCGCTTGCCAAGGCCCGAAAGACATTCCGGAAACGGTCGCGCAAGCGTCCGCGGCGGCCGGCAAGGCGCTCATTATGTTGAGCCAACCGAACCTGACGCGCGAACCGGAAATCGCCCGCGTCGACGAACGCCTCTGCGCGTCCTGCGGCGCCTGCGTCAAAGCCTGCCCGTTCCAAGCGATTACGAAGGAAGAAATTCGCGACCGCAACGGAAATTTGGTCAAAACGACGTCGCGCGTCAATCCCGGCCTCTGCATGGGGTGCGGCACCTGCGTCGCCGTCTGCCCGTCGAAATCGGTCGACCTCGTCGGCTTCACCGACGACCAAATTTACGCGCAAGTCGAGTCGTTGGCCGACTAACGCCGACGTCGGTCGAACTTGAACGCCTCGTCGAAACCGCGTCGAGCGGAGGCGGGGCGCCGAGTCGCCAACCGCAAACGGAATAAACGTTGACTGGCCGACGTCGCCGCGACGATTCGATTCCGCTTTCGCAAGGAGCGGAACGAGCCGACGGCGACCGACGCCGCGATTATAAGGACTTATTTTATGAATTCCGAAACGAAAACAACCGGCGGTTTCGAGCCGAAAATCGTCGCGTTCGTTTGCAACTGGTGCACCTATTTGGGCGCCGACTTGGCCGGCACGAACCGCCTCGAATACCCGGCTAACGTCCGCATCGTTCGTTTGCCCTGCACCGGGCGCGTCGACTTTAACCTCCTCGTGAAGGCGTTCGAGGTCGGCGCCGACGCGGTGCTTGTTTCCGGTTGCCACCCGGGCGACTGCCACTACGCCGCGGGCAACTTCCACGCTCGTCGTCGTTGGGGGCTCTTCCGCGAACTCCTCGACACGATCGGCGTCGACTCGCGCCGCGTTCATTTCTCTTGGATTTCCGCCGCCGAAGGCGCGAAGTTCCAAAAGCTCGTTACCGAGATCGTCGAGAAGACCCGCGAACTCGGCCCTTACGAAGATTACAAAGCGATCGTCGCCGAAAAGTAACGTCGCCCCGCCGCGAAGCACGGTTCGACCGCCGACGGCGACGGCGAACCTCGCGTATCGAATAAAACGATTAACGAGTAAACGATAAAATATTATGGAAAATCAACTTAGAAACGCGATTCGGAAACTTCTCGAAGAGAAGACCGTCGACGTCGCGATCGGGTACGGACGCGTCGGCGTCGGCGGCGCGGTCGGAGCGGTTTTCGTTACGGATCCGAACGAAGTCGACCGCCTCGTTTGGAACGCCGAATGTCGTCAAAATCTCGCCGTTCACCTTTCGCGCCCGGAAGTGAAAGCGCTCGGCAAACCGGCGATCGTCGTGAAAGGTTGCGACGCTCGCGCCGTCGTCGTGTTGGCGAACGAAGGCCAAATCGACCGCGCAAACGTCGTCGTTGTCGGCGTCGTTTGCGAAGGAATCCAAGGCGCGGACGCGTCCGGCGTCGCGACCGGAACCCTTCTCGATAAATGCGCGACCTGCGTCGAACACGCCGCGCAAAACGTCGATATTTTAATCGGCGACGCCGCGAAGGCCGCCGAACTCGACGCCGCGAACGCGCCGAACGCCAAGACCGCCGGGAAACAAGCGAAGTTGGCCGCGCTTCTCCAAAAAACGCCGGAAGAGCGCTTCCAATATTGGCGCGACGAATTTTCGCGTTGCGTTCGCTGCCACGCTTGCCGCCAAAGCTGCCCGCTTTGCTACTGCAACCGTTGCGTCGCCGACAAAAACCGTCCGACGCGGATCGACACGTCGGCCACGCTCAAAGGGAACTTCGCTTGGAATATTCTGCGCGCGTTCCACTTGGCCGGTCGTTGCGTCGGTTGCGGCGCCTGCTCCGCCGCTTGCCCGGCCGGGATCGACCTCGATTTGTTGAACTTGACGCTCGCGAACGCCGCCGACGAACAATTCGGTTACGTCGCCGGGAAAGAACTCGGCGCCGCGCCGTTGATCGGGACTTACGCCGAGAACGATAAGGAGGAATTCATCCGATGAGCCAAGTCGTTACGCTGGAACAATTAAAGAAACTGGCCGCCGACAAATTGAGCGCGGGCGCTCGCGTCGTCGCGCCGGTCGTCGACGGCGGATTGGTTTCCTTCAAAGAAATCTCCGACGCCGCGCAAGCGACGTTCGCGCCGCAAGTTCGCGTTCAAAATTCGATTAAGGAATTTTTCTTCCCGAAGCACGAAGTCATTTTCACCTTCGTTCGCAAGGGAAACGACGTCGAAGTGATCGACGCGCCGGACTTTGAAGACGACCAAATCATTATCGGCGCCCGTCCGTGCGACGCGGCGGCGCTCCCGATTTTGGACCCGCTCTTCGGTTGGGACTACCAAGACCGCTTTTACCAACAACGCCGCGCCAAGACGACGGTCGTTACGTTCGCCTGCAAAGAGACGGACGCGCACTGCTTCTGCGCGGCGGTCGACGGCGGCCCGGACAACCAAGCCGGTTCCGACGCGATGCTCTTCGACCTCGGCGACGGTTCGTTCGAAGTGCGAACGTTCACCGACAAAGGCGCCGCGCTCTTTGCCGGAATCGCGACCGAATCGGACAAAACCGGTTCCGCTTGCGCTCCGCCGACGTGCGATTTCGACGTCGAACAGGTCGCCGTTTGGATCACCGAAAACTTCGCGTCGCCGGAGTGGGAAAAATTGTCGTTGCGTTGCGTCGGTTGCGGCGCCTGCGCTTACGTCTGCCCGACGTGCCACTGCTTCGACATCGTCGACGAAGGAACGTATTCGAAGGGGCAACGCGTCAAAAACTGGGACGCTTGCCAAGCCGGCATGTTCACTTTGCACGCGTCCGGGCACAATCCGCGCTCGACGCAAGGAAAGCGTCAACGTCAACGTTTGACGCATAAATTCTCGATTTATCCCGGGAAATTCGGCCCTTACCTCTGCACCGGGTGCGGCAACTGCTCGCGTTCGTGCGGCGCGTCGTTCGGCGTTCGTCCGGCGCTCGAAACGTTGAACGCCGACGTCGTTCAAAAGCAAGACGCCGACGTGGTTCAAAAACAAGAAGCCGACGTCGTTCAAAAGCAAGAAGACTAACGAGAACTCGACTCGATTAAAACGCGGCGCGCTTTCCGACGGCGCGCCGCGGACACGAAGGAAGAACAATGGAAAATATTTACAAGCCGGACGCGATGGAAGTCCTTGAAGTTACGCAGGAAACGGCGGACGTCAAGCGCGTTCGCATCTGGTTCCGCGATCCGGAAAAAGCGGCGGAGTTCAAGTTCAACATCGGGCAATTCGGCCTTTACTCGGTTTTCGGCGTCGGCGAGTCGACGTTCAATATTTGCTGCTCGAACTCGAAAAAATACATCGAGTTCTGCTTCCGCAAGACCGGGCGCGTTACCGAACGTATGTGGGACGTCGAGCCGGGCGACACGATCGGCTTCCGCGGCCCGTACGGGAACTCGTATCCGATGAAAGAGTGGGAAGGCAAGAACCTTGTCTTCGTCGCGGGCGGTATCGCGATGCCGCCGATTCGTTGCGCGATTCAATACGCCTTGGAAAACCGCGAAAAATACGGCAAAATCACGATCGTGTACGGCGCGCGCACCGTCGGCGACTTGGTCTGCAAGAGCGAACTCGACGAATGGGCGAAGTACCCGAACGTCGACGTGTTGAAGACGGTCGACCCGGGCGGGGAGACGCCGGATTGGGACGGTCGCGTCGGTTTTGTTCCGAACGTTCTCGGCGAAGCGGGCGTTTCGGGCGACAATTCGGTCGCGTTGGTCGTCGGGCCGCCGATTATGATCAAGTTCTCGCTCCCGGTTCTCGAAAAGAGCGGGTTCAGCGACGACGCGATCTTCACGAGCTTGGAAAACCGAATGAAGTGCGGTCTCGGCAAATGCGGTCGTTGCAACTGCGGTTCGGTTTACGTCTGCAAAGAGGGCCCGGTCTTCACCTTGGCCGATATGAAGGAACTCCCGGACGACTTCTAATCGTCGCGAGCGGTTAGCGTTCCGAGCGAAAAGCGAAAAAGCGTCGAGCGAAAACTCGACGCTTTTTTTTGTCGGCGGAACTTGACGCGTCGGAAAATAAAACGGAAAACCAAACGGGAATCGCTCGTTAAATTAGCGTCGACGGAAAAGGCGAACGTTCGAACGTCGAGCCGTTCGGCG
>JAZQAP010000094.1:0-13480 GCA_045545275.1 Thermoguttaceae bacterium
GCCCCCGCCAAAAACGCCGAAAGCGCGACGCTTCCCTTTAAGAAACGTCGCGCTTTTTCTTTGCCGCGTCGACTTTCCGCCGTCAAAAAGCCGTCAAAAACGCCCGCCCAACCGCGCCGCGACCGCTAATCCTTGCGCGCCAATACGACGCGAACCCCGATCCCGCTCATCCGAACCGTCGGCTGCGAGCAACGTCGAGCGGCGGAACGCCCGAAGCTCGGGTCGCAATTCCAACTGCCGCCGCGCCACGATCGATATTTCCCCGACTTCGGCCCCGTCGGATCCGTTTTCGGCGCGACGCCGGACTTGTCGCCGTGAGTTTTATTCCAATCCCCGCACCACTCGCTAACGTTCCCGCACATATCGAAAAGCCCCCAAGGGTTCGGCGGGTAATTCCGAACCGGCGTCGTTCGCTCCAAGAAAACGCCCTCCGCGCCGGCGTCGAAATATCTTGTTCCGTTGCAGTTGGCGCGGTCGACGACGAACGCGTCGCCCCAGTAAAACGCCGTCGTCGTTCCGGCTCGACAGGCGCGTTCCCATTCGGCCTCCCAAGGCAAGCGGAACTCGAACCCCGGCGGCGCGACGTTCGCCGCGTTCAACAGCTCCAAGAAATCTTGCGCGGCGAACCAAGAGACGGTCTCCGCCGGGTAATCGTCCCCCAACCGAAAGCGGCTCGGGTTCGTTCCTGTTATCGCTTTCCACATCCCTTGCGTTACCGGCGTTTCGAGCGTCCAAAAGCCGCGCGTCAGCGTTATTTCGCGCTCTTGCTCGACGCCTTCGTCTTCCCGTCCGTCCTCGGTTCGCGGACTCCCCGCGATAAACGTTCCGGGCGGGCAATACCGAAACGGAAACTCGACGTCGGCGATTTCAAGCGTCGCTCGCGTTCCCGGCGCCGGATTCGACGCCCAAACGCCGTCGCCGCCGTTTCCGCCGTCCGACGTTCCGCAAGGCGCCGCGCCGTCGCCGTTTAGCGTTTCGACGCCGCCGAGCCGCGCCAAAAAGTCGCGCGTTTCGAGCTTCAACCGCGAAAACGTCGCGAAATCGGAGCGCGGCGCCTTCGCGTCGAACGGAATCGACGCGATATTCTCCAACGTCGCCCAGCCGGTCGCCAACTCGCCCCGTTGAATCGACGCCGACGCCGCCCCGAAACGCGCCGCAATTAAACGCTCGTTTTTCAAAAGCGAATACGAATCGACGAACGCCTCCTTCGCCAACTCCAAATAGCCCGCCCGACGCGGTTCGTTCGCCGCGCTCGCCGCCAGTTCGAGAAAGCGCCGTCCCTTCCTAAGAAATTCGTTTTCAAGCGGTTCCGTCTTCGCGTCAAAAGACCGAACCGTTTCGTCGAGCGTTTGAAGCGCGTCGCGGGCGACGTCGGTTCGCGCCGCGAGTTCCGAAAAATCGGTCGCAATATCGACCGTCGTTTCCGCGACGTTGCGCCGAACGCGCTCGAAATCGACGCGGACTCCGGCGAGCGTCGTCGTTCGCGGCGCCGCGTCGCGCTTCTCTTCGAAGAGGAAATTCCCCAACGCCGTCGCCGTCCTAAAGAGGCTCTCGACCGTCGTTTGACTTCCGTTCGGTTTCATCGCGTTTTTCCTTCGTTTTCCTTTTTTCCCGCGTTTCGCGTTTCCCCGTTCGTTTTTAAACCGCCCGACGTTCGCCCGACGCTCCAACGCTAAACCTTGCGCGCTAAGACGATACGGAACCCGTAAATATAGTTGACGTCCTCCGGAAATTCGCCGAGCCGACTTCCCGACAAGCAGAGGTCGGCTTCGTCGTCCCAAGAACCGCCGCGCACGATTCGTCCCCAACCCGGCGTCGGTTCGCTCGGCCCCGTCGGATCGGTTTGCGGCGTCGCGTCGTATTTTCCCCACCAGTCCGCCGCCCATTCCCAAACGTTACCGGACATATCGACCAGCCCCCAAGGGTTCGCGCCGTAAGAGCCGACCGCCGACGGTCGCTCCAAGCACGGCCCCGGTTCGACGTCGCCGTAAGGCTCGTTTCCGTTGCAGTTAGCGCGGTCGCCGTTCAGCGTCGACCCCCAGAAAAACGGCGTCGTCGTTCCGGCGCGACACGCGTATTCCCATTCCGCTTCCCAAGGCAGTCGAAACGCAAACCCCGTCGGCGCGACGTTTAGCGCGTTCAACGCTTCGCAATAATCTTGACAGTCGAACCAAGAAACGTTTTCGACCGGAAAATCGGACGTATCGAGCCCGGCGACGTCGTCCGCGAACTGCCCCGACGTCGAAAATTCGCTCGGATTCTCGCCGGTTATCGCTTCGTATAAACGTTGCGTTACCGGCGTTTCGAGCGTCCAAAAGCCGCGCGTCAGCGTTACTTCGCGAACGCCCGCTTCGTCGTATTCCGGGGCCCCCATCAAAAACGTTCCGGGCGGGCAATACCGAAACGGAAACTCGACGCCGTTGATTTCAAGCGTTTTACGCGTCCCCGCCGCCGGGTTCGCGTCCCAAGCGACCTTTTCGTTCTCATCGCAAGTCATTGTCGTTTCTCCTATTGCAAGTTCCGCGTCGACGTTTCCGCGCCGACTTCCCACGCTAAACCTTGCGCGCTAAGACGATACGAAACCCGATCGTCATACACCGCGCCTCCGCGCCGCAAGCGCTTCGGGCGGCCGACCGGCAATCCTCGACCAGCCCCATCCAGCCGCCGCCGCGCGTTACCCGATATTTTCCCGACTCCGGCCCCGTCGGGTCGATTTGCGGCGCCGCGTCGTATTCGCCCTTCCAATCCGCGACCCACTCGGCGACGTTCCCGCTCATATCGAAAAGCCCCCAAGGGTTCGCGTCGTAACGCCCGACCGCGGACGGCGCCGCGTCGCGATTCTGACAGCCGCCGCAATTAGCGCGGTCGTCGTTCCAAGCGTCGCCCCAATAATACGCCGTCGACGTTCCGGCCCGACACGCGTATTCCCATTCCGCCTCCCAGGGAAGACGAAACGCAAACCCCGTCGGCGCGACGTTTAGCCGTTCCAACGCCTCCAAAAACGCTTGACAATGCCACCAGCTGACGTTCTCGACCGGAAACCGCTTGCCAAACTTAAAAGCGCTCGGATTCGAACCGTCGACCGCCTTGTACATCCCTTGCGTTACCGGCGTTTCGAGCGTCCAAAAGCCGCGCGTCAACGTTACCTTATGCGGCGTCTCCCGAAACGCCCAAAATCCCGTTTCGCTCGCCGGACTCCCCATCGTAAACGTTCCGGGCGGGCAGTATCGAAACGGAAACTCGACGCCGGCGATTTCCAGCGTTTTGCGCGTCCCCGCCGCCGGGTTCGCGTCCCAAGCGACGTTTTCGCTCTTATCGCAAGTCATTGTTTTTCCTCCGTTAAAAGTCGAAACGTCGAAAGCCGTTTCCGCTCGACCGTTCGCGACGCGGCGCCGGTCGCGGAATCGTCGTTTTAGGAAACCGGAGGCGATCGACTCAATTTTCGGTTTAAACTCCGCAAAAACACCGGGCGAAACGCGATTTTTCGCAGCTTTTCCGAAAAGCGCAAAAACGCGAAAAACGCTCCGTTTTCCTCAAAAAATAGACGCGAAGTAGACGCCAACAACGCGCTTATTTAAAAAACGACGCTAAGCGCAAACGTCGTTAAAAATGGACAAAACTAACGGAACGCAACCGACATTTTTGACCGCGACGCCAAATTTTGCACTTGGGAGTTTAAAAAAATCTTCTTCTTTGGTAAAGAAGTAAGAAACCCCAACGATAATTTCGTTTGACTTTTTGCCCGTCGAGCAAAATTTCCGGCTCCGCGCCCGCTTTTTCGAACGCGCTAAATATTTTATTCGCCGCGATATTCGCAAGTATTCTCGCGCCTAATTTGTCGCAGATTTTGTCGGAGTAAAGAAGAATCGGCTCCGGCGAGTCGCTTGCTTCAAGCCAAATTTGCTTGTGCAATTCTTCCGTCGCCGGGGTGAAAGAATTGAGAAGTCCGAGAACGCCGCCGACCGCCGCGCCCGCAAGCATACCGCCTGGCACGATAGAACCGAATTCCGCCCCGTCGAAGGCGGTTTCGAGTATGCCGTCGCGACCGCAATATCCCGGCGCTCCGGGGAAAACGCGAGCGTTCGTATTCAAAAGAACGCGAGTCGCCGAACGATAATCGACAACGCGGTTTCCTTTAACGAGACCTCCGCGATAAAAAACGACGTCGCGTTCTCGAAAAACTTCGTCGCCGAAGGACTCCGGGATTTGCGGCGGAACGGGCGGGAGCGGTTCGGCCTTATTTTCTTCCGCTTGCGGTTCGCTTTCGCTCGGCTTTTCGGACGCGGCGGGCGATTCGACGGGAACGGAAGATTCGGCGCTCTCCTTTTTCGCGAAAGAAGCGAAATTTTCGGCGACTCCGGCGACGCGGACGAACGCGCCCTTCTTTTCGGTCGCGGGTCGAGCGTCCGACGGCGACGGCGTTTCCGGAGTTTCGGGCGTTTGAAACGTTTCCGACGCCTCCGCCGTTTCCTTTTTCGCGAACGGGTTCGCTTTATCCGCCGCTTCGGCGACGTCGGCGACTCGGCGCGCGGTCGCGGCAAATTTTCCTAAAAGACTCTTCTCGGACGCCATAAAACCTCCGTTAAGATAGGCAAACTAGGCGTTATAGTGTATCGCGAAAATTATTTTTCGTCGAGGAGCGTCGGGCGTTCGGGGCTCGCGCGGCGGTTGCAAAATCGCTTACCCGTTATTATCGCCCAACCGAAACGCTTGTCAAGAAAAAAACGGCGGTTCGAGGAATTTCGCGCGATTTTCCCCCAAAAGACCAAAAAACGCCGAAACGGTCGCCCTTTAACCGTTTCGGCGTTCGTTTGCGCGCCGAGCAACGCGAGAACGCTCGGCGACGACGGTTATTCGCCGGAAACCGCGCCCGCCCAAACTTGGCGAACGCGCTCCAATTCCGGAAACGCCGCCCTAAAATCGACGTTTCGTTTTTAGCCAATCCCCGGTTATTCCCCAGAAACAACGCCTACCCCAAACTTGGCGAACGCGCTCCCCTCGGTTATTCGGCCGACTTTTCGCCGGTTTCCGACTCTTGCGCGGCGGCGTCCCGTTCGAGATAAACGGTCAAGACGGCGATATCGGCGGGCGTAATCCCCGGAACGCGGCTCGCTTGGCCGAGATCGGTCGGGCGAATCTTTTCGAGCTTCTCTTGCGCTTCGGCGCGGAGGTTCGTCAAGCCCCGGAAGCGGAACGTCGCCGGGATTTTGCGGGCGTCCCAACGTCGGCGCGCGGCGATTTCCCGCTCTTGACGCTCGACGTAACCGGCGTACTTCGCGTCGACGCAAACCTCTTCCGCGACCTCCTCCGAAACCGCCGCCAACTCCGGAATCCGCGCGACGACCTCGCTCCACTCCGTTTCCGGACGGCGCAAAAACTTCAAAATCGACCCGTTCGCGTCGAACGTCGTTTCCAACTTCTCGAACGTCTCGCGAATCGACCGCTCCTTCGCCTCGAACCGCGCCCAACGCTCGTCGTCGACCAAACCCAACTTGCGCCCGAGCGGGGTCAAACGGCGGTCGGCGTTGTCGGCGCGGAGCAAAAGACGGTACTCCGCCCGCGACGTAAACATCCGATAAGGCTCGTCGACGCCGCGCGTCGTCAAGTCGTCGAGCATAACGCCGGTATACGCCTCTTCGCGAGTCGGAACGAGCGGCTCCAAATCGGACGACAGCGACGCCGCCGCGTTCGCCCCGGCGATCAAGCCCTGCGCGCCCGCCTCCTCGTATCCGGTCGTCCCGTTGATTTGCCCGGCGAAAAAGAGCCCGCGCACCCGCTTCGTTTCGAGCGTTTGACGCAGCTGACTCGGCGGCGCGTAATCGTACTCGATGGCGTAAGCGTAACGCATAATCTGCGCGTTTTCAAGACCTTCGATCATTCGAATCATCTCGTCCTGAATCGCGCGCGGAAAACTCGTCGACAAACCGTTAATATAAATTTCGTTCGTCGTCCGGCTTTCCGGTTCGAGAAAGAGTTGGTGTCGCTCTTTGTCGCCGAAACGGTCGATTTTCGTCTCGATCGACGGGCAGTAACGCGGGCCGGTCGAGCTGATTTGACCGCTGTACATCGGCGCGAGCGACATATTATCGCGCAAAAATTGGTGCAGTTTCGGGTTCGTCCAGGTCGTCCAACACGGGAGCTGGTCGACGTTCAGTTTTCCCGTCATGAAGGAGAACGGACGCGGATTTTCGTCGCCGGGTTGAATTTCGAGACGCGAATAGTCGATCGTTCGCCCGTTCAGACGCGCCGGAGTGCCGGTTTTGAAGCGCAGAAGTTGAATCCCGACCTTTTCGATCGAGTCGCTGATCGCGTTCGCGGGCGCCTCGCCCATTCGACCGCCG
The DNA here is from genome assembly GCA_045545275.1 of Thermoguttaceae bacterium. Classification (GTDB taxonomy): domain Bacteria; phylum Planctomycetota; class Planctomycetia; order Pirellulales; family Thermoguttaceae; genus RUG369. Next base: position 6,342 of record JAZQAP010000094.1, read on the forward strand.
GGCGTTAACTGCGTCCCGAAGTGCAGGACGCCGCGCATAAACGTTCCGCAAGCCAACACGACCGCCTTGGCGCGGTAAATCGAGTCGCCGTCGACGCGGACGCCGACGATTTGAAACGCGTCGGCGCCGTTTTCGTCCGGGCCGGTCGCCGTCGGCTCGACTTCCAACGCGACGACCCGTTCTTGACGGAGCGCAAGATTCGGCGTTTCCTCGACGATTCGCTTAACCTCGTCCTGATAAAGCCGCTTGTCCGCCTGCGCTCGCGGGCCGCGCATCGCCGGGCCCTTGCGAACGTTCAACATTCGGAACTGGAGGCCGGTCGCGTCGATCGCCCGCCCCATCGCCCCGCCGAGCGCGTCGATTTCCCGAACGATGTGTCCCTTGCCGACGCCGCCGATCGCCGGATTGCAACTCATCTGCGCGACCGTGTCGAGGTTCCCCGTCAAGAGCGCCGTTTTCGCGCCCATTCGCGCCGCCGCCAGCGCCGCTTCCGTCCCGGCGTGTCCGGCGCCGACGACGATCACGTCGAAATCGTAAAGCGCCGCGTCCGCGTTCGCCATATTCGCCATATTACCGCTTTCGTTATTTTCTCTATTTTAACGTTTATTCGAATTTTAAGCGAACGTTCCGAACCGCCCGAAACGCCCGTCGACGCTTCCGCCGCCGAAAAAAAACGACGCGACGTTCGAAACGCCGCGCCGTTTTCGTCGTCGCCGCCGTTAGTAAAGGTTCGCGGGAACGGCGACCGCTTCGCTCAACTTTCCGCCGAGCGGAACGACCCAAAATCGTTCGTCGTCTTGCCGCAATAGGACAAACTCGGCGTCGATCTCGACGACGTCCGCGTCGAACGAGCCGATCTGCATTCGGTCGCCGGGTTTCAAGGTCAACGTCCGATCTTCGACGTCGACGCGCCAACGCGAAAAGAGGGTAACGTTCCCCCGTTCGTCGGTAACTTCCGGCGTCGCGGTCAAACGGGTGTAGTCGGCGGAGTCGATCCCGGTGCGAACGGCGCGGAAGAGCGACGTTTCGGCGAACGGTCGATACGCGGCCAAAGGCCCGGACGCAAGGACGCGAGTCGGCGTCGTTTCGAGCGGAAGTTTGTCCGCTTTCGGATAATTGGCGAATCTCGCCAACGCTTGCGCGGTCGCCCTTTCCGTTTCGTTCGTCGCGGTCGCCGGATCGCGGCGCTCTTTATATCCGACCGTCATCGTTTGAATCGTCATTCGCACGTCGAGCAGATCGGAACTTTCGATCGGTTTCAAGTCGAGCGCGGTAATTCGGTGCAAAAACGGCGTCCAATAAAACTCGAACAGGAACTGCGTCAAATCGGCGGTCGAACATTGCGCCTGCACGGAGAATTCTTGCGTCGCGGTTCGGTTCGCGTTGTTCGGAACGTAACGCCCGGCTTTCGTTTGCGGTTCGATCAAATTGCAAAACTCGAGCATCTGTTCGAGCCAAATTTGGTACTCGACGCCCGCGCTTTGCCGATTCGTCGGCATCGAAAGGGCGTAAACCGGAGCGTAATTCGCCGCGGTTCGGTCGAAATTCTCGCCGTTTTTCTTACACGTTTCAATATAGGTTTTAAGCTGCGTTTTTTGTTGCGCGATCTCGGCGCGCGGTTTTTGATACGCTTTTTTATAAAACGCGTAAGCTCCGCCGGCGGCGCCGACGCTCAAAGCCGTTAACAAGACGCAGATTTTTCCAAGATTACCCATCGATCAAGCCTCCGTCCCAACGGTTTGCGAACGTTCCAACGCGGCGCTCGGCGCGCCTTCCGATTGCGGTTGTTCCGGAGCCGGAGCCGGGGTCGCCGGTTGTTCCGCCGCCGGAGCCGGAGTCGCCGGTTGTTCCGCCGCCGCTTGCCCGTTTTGCCCGGCTCGCGCGCTTTGTTGTTTTTTCAATTCTTCAGCCCAAATTTCTTGCGCTTTCTTGCGAACGTCTTCCGGAAGAGCGCGCCAACGCGACATAACGTTGCCCGTCAATTGTCGATATTGCGCGAACGTTTGTTGGTATTGCGCTTGGTTAAGCTGTCCGGCGCGCAATCGGTTTTGCGCGAATTGCAAGCGCGCGTCCAGTTGCGCTTTTTGTCGCATCAACTGAAAACCGAATTGCGCTTGTTGTTCCGGGGTCGGCGCCGCTTGCCCGTTTTGCGCCGCTTCCGCCGGTTGTTCCGAAGTCGGAGCCGGGGCCGCTTCCGCCGGTTGTTCCGGAGCCGGGGCCGCTTCCGCCGGTTGTTCCGGAGCCGGGGTCGCTTCCGCCGGTTGTTCCGGAGCCGGAGCCGCTTCCGCCGGTTGTTCCGGAGCCGGGGTCGCTTCCGCCGGTTGTTCCGGAGCCGGGGTCGCTTCCGCCGATTGTTGCGCTTGCGCGGCGGCCTCTTGCGCTCGACGCGCTTCTTCGGCCCGTTTTTGCGCTTCTTCCTGTCGACGGCGCGCCGCTTCGGCGCGTTCCGCGGCGGCCTTCGCGGCGGCTTCCTCGCGTTCGCGCCGAATTTCCGCTTGCCGTTCGGCGAAATATTCCGGCATATTGTTCGAAATTTGTCGCAACTCCGGCGGCAACTTCGCGACGAACGTTTGCGCCGGTCGACGTCGGCAAATAATGCGCGCGTCGAACATCTGCGGATATCCGCCGCCGCCTTCGTTCGGAACCGGCCCGCGTCCCAAAACCGAATGCGAACCGTCGGCGATCAAACTTTGTCGAAACGTTTGATAAACCGCCGCCGATTTAATTTTCGCTTGAATAATGAAAGTCGGCCGTCCGTTTTGATTCGCCAAATACCCCAACCGAGTAACGACGAGATCGGGCGCGCTCGGAATGCGCAACGCAATGTCGCGCAGTTCGTCAAGAACGACGACGCCTTGACGGTCGCGCCAGTTGTTCGCGTTCATTAAAACGTTGGCCAACGGCTGTTTGCGCAACGCGTATTGGTATTCTTTTTGCGCTTCTTGTTGCAATTCGACGACGGCGGCGCGCTCGCGGTCGAGTTCCGCTTTGTTCCATTTCCAAGCGGCGCCGAACCCCGCGCCGACGAGAACGAGAAACGCGGCGACGATCGCCCAATATTTCGGCGGTTTCGGTTTTTCGCGCGGATGCAACAAGTCGATCGCCGGACGGTTTTGGGGGCGCTCGGCCAACAACATCCCCAAAAGCGACGCGAAACGCCCCGGGTTTTCCGGCTCCAACGTCTTCAGCTGAACGCCGGGAACGCGGAACGGGTTCGCGAATTCCAGCTCGATCTCCTCGCCTTCCAACTCGCGCGCCAAATGCTCGCCGAGTTGCAGCGACCCGACGACGACGCTCGCCGCGTCCTCCTCGTCTTCGTCGATCTCGGTAATCGACGCGTGTTCGTCGGCCTCGTCGAAATCGGCGTTCATCGCGGAAGAAATCAACGACGACGCGTCGGCGAAGAACAACGCCTTGCGAACGGCGACGTCTTCCGGCAAGTCGGCGATCCCGACCGCCAGCGTCCGCGCGATTTCCTCGCGAATCCGGCGCGCCAACGCGGGCGCCGCCAAATCGGTCGCGACTTTAAACGAACGGAAATAAAGGACGTTTTTCTCCGCGTCGCAAAGAGTCAAGTTGACTTCGTCGCAAAGCGCTTGAATCAAGAGCGTCGGTTCGTCGAACGTTAACTTGCAGAAGTCGGCGCGCAAAAATTCGGCCAACGACGGTTCGCGCAACTCGATTTTCGACGGAGCCCGCGTCGCGCCGATCAACGTTTCGCGAACGCGACGCTGTTTGTCGCGAGCGATCGAAACGGCGACGACCGAACGCGTCCCGACCCGCGACGGCGTTCCAAGCGCCAAATAGTCGAGCGGCTGCGTTTTCGCGTCGAACGTCGTCCATTCGCGCAGCGCTTGGTTCAAGACGAGTTCCGGCGTCTCCGCGTCGCTCGCCAGCGGAACGGTCGTATACAGGACGTCGAGGTCGCCGCGCTCCGCCGAATAAAGAACGGTCGCCGAACCGACGCGGTTTTCGCGCAACAGATTTTTCAGCGTCGTCGCCAACGGAGACGTTTTGAACGATTCGCCCTTTTTCCGTCGCGTCGTCGAAACGACGCGCGGGTCCTCGTCCTCCTCTTCCTCGTCGTCCTCGTCGAAAACCGGCGCTTTTTTTACGCCGTCGGTTTCGACGATTTCGACCGGCGAATCGTCGTCCTCGTCGTCTTCCGTCGCGACGTTCTCGCCGTCGAAGCTCGACGGAACGAAACCGTCGTCCTCGTCGTCTTCGTCCGCTTCCTTCTCCGCTTCGGCGACCGCGGCGGCCGCGTCGACGATCGGAGCGGAACCCGCTTTCCAAACGATCAGCCGATCTTTTTGAACGGAACCGAGCGCAAACCGCGCCTCGACGCCGTCCCAATCGATTGCCAAAATGCGCGCCATCTCGTCGTTGTCTCCTCCGAAAGCGTCCGCTTTCGTTTTTTTATTCTCTTGCTTGCGAGCCGGTCGTCGCCGCGCCGCTTCGAACGCGTCGATTTTTCTCGCTTCTTTTCGCTTTCGCGCCGTTCGCAACCGGTCTCGCCGCTCGGGTCGCGAGCGGTCGACGCGTCGAAACAAAACGCCGTCTTTAATATAATAACCGAAAAAACGCTTGAAGTCTACTTTTTTTAAGGTAAAATTATCTAAAGCGAAGAATTTTTTGCCCGCGCGACCGTTACTTTCGACGATTTCGCCCGCGCCGCGACCGTTCGGAAACCGTTTTCCCCCTTCGAACGCCGTCCGCGCCGTCATCCTCGGAGCGATCGTCAAAGTCGCCGCGACCGTCGCCGCCTGCGCCGCCCAATTTTCTTCGCAAAAATTCAGTATAAAGGCAAAATTGAAAATTTCAAGCGCCGACGCGCCGTTAAAAGCGCCCGACTTGCCAATTTTGCGCGTTTTTTTTATTTTACCCGAACTTCCAACGCGGTTCCTTCGCGTCGTCCTTCGCCTTTTTTCCGAAACCGACGCGCCGCGACAAAAAAAACAATAAAAAGACAATAAACAATGAAACAAACGCTTTTCTATTTGCCGACCGAAATTTTCGGCTTGCCGCTCTTCGGCTCCGGGCTTCTTTTTTGGTTGATTTTGCTTCTCGGCGCGGTTTCCGTCCTTCGCTCTTTGCTCCGCAAGCGTTCGGACGACGCCCTTTTTTACGCGACGATCGCCGCGCTCGGCGTTTTTATCGTCCGCGTCGTCGGGCCGAGAATCGCCGAGTCGGGCGGCTTCCCGATCCGCGGATACGGCGTCTTTCTGATGCTGGCGATAGCGATTTCAACGCTTTTAACGATTTGGCGAGCGAAACGGCGCTGGAATTACCCCGCCGACGCGATCCTTGGAATCGTTTTTGTCGCCGCGTTTTGCGGAATTTGCGGCGCTCGCCTATTTTACGTCGTCGAGTATTGGCCGGACGTTCGCGCCGCGACGTTGGGCGCGACCCTTATTAATATCGTCGACGTTACAAACGGCGGCCTCGTCGTTTACGGCTCGATTCTCGGCGGAATCGCGGCGGTCGCCGCTTACTTGGCGCTGAAAAAACTCCCGATTCTCGCGCCGCTCGACCTCTTCGCGCCGGGGCTGCTCCTCGGCGTCTCGATCGGGCGAATCGGCTGCTTGATGAACGGCTGCTGCTTCGGCGGCCCCTGCGACGCGCCTTGGGGCGTCGTTTTTCCGGCGGGAAGCCCGGCGCACCAGCTCCAAATGGAAGAGGGAACGACCTCGCTTTACGGTTTGACGCTCGCTCTCCCCGAAACGTCGACGCAAACCTCCCAAACAGTCGAAAACGCCAAAACTTCCCAAACCGCCGACGCGAAAAAAGACGTTCTCCCGCTCAAAGGCGCGCATAAAAATCTCGCGACCGAAACGTTCGCGCCGGTTTACGTCGCCGCGGTCGACGGCGGAAGCGCCGCCGAAGAGGCCGGAATCGTCCCCGGCGCTCGAATTTGCGAACTCGGGCTCGTTCCGCGCGGTCTTCTCGCCGCCGACGCTCGAACGCGGCGCGCCGAAATTCGCCGTTATCGTCCGGAAAACAACGCGCAAGTTTTCTACTTTTTCCTGCATATTTGGGCCGGTTCTCCCGATTTTGACGTTTGGGCCGTCCTCCAAGACCCGCCGACCGCCCCCGAAACGTCCGAAACCGCCCAAACCGCCAAGAGCGAAACGTCCGAAACCGCCGCCGCGACCGCCAAAACCGACAAAATCAAAACGCCCGGCAAGCTCCGCGAAGTCGTCTTCCGCCCCGCTCCGTCGACGGCGCGCCCGGTTCACCCGACGCAACTTTACAGCTCGACGACGGCGTTCCTCCTTTGCCTCGTTCTCCTCGGAATCGCGCGAGTCGTCAAGCGAGACGGCCTCGTCTTCGCGTCTCTTTTGATTCTTTACCCGATTAACCGTTTTTGTCTCGAGTTAATCCGCGTCGACGAAGAATCGTTCCTCGGAACCGGCCTCACCGTTTCGCAATGCGTCAGCCTCGGTCTTCTCGCCGTCGGCCTTTCCCTCTTCGTTTGGTTGAAGGCGACGCCGCCGCGCCGCGCTCTCGACAGTTTCTTCCCGGAACCGACGCCGGAGTCGAACGCCGACGCCGCCGACAAAACCGCTAAAACCGGCAAATAACGCCGCGTCGAACGCCGACGCGCTCCGTTTCCCGCCCTTTCGCCGTTCGACGCGTCCCGTCGAGCGGCGTTTTTCGTTCCGGTCGACGAAGCGGCAAAACCGTCCGATTCGACGCCGTTTCTCTATTCCCCGCTTTTTCGCGCCGTCGCTCGACCGCCGAAACCGCCTATTTTGCTCAATCCTCCTATTTTCCGTCAAAACGCGCCGTCGGGGGGCGAAATCGAGAAAAATTTTCGCAAAAATCGCAAAATTGGAAGAAAAAGTTTGACGTCGGCGCCCGAATCGTTCATAATAACGCTTAACGACGGCGGCCCGCTCGACCGTTCGCGCTTCGTTCCCTCCGACGCCGCCTTTCGCAACGTCGGTCGAAGCGTCGGCGTTCGTTCCGGCCCCGTTTCGCGCGATTTTGACGTTATTTGTCGATATATTAATACAAACGTTAACGCGAATCGGCGATTTTCCCCTTATTATTAATGATTAGCGCGGCGCCGAGCGTTGTTTCGGCGTCGAAAAGCGCGTCGTTTCCGGCGCTCGACTCGGTTTCCTGCGGTCGGA
>JAZQAP010000095.1:0-7122 GCA_045545275.1 Thermoguttaceae bacterium
CGGACCAGACAGCGCAATTACCACCTGCCAGCTCCACATGCGCAAGTTCAAGGACGGCGACACGATCACGATCGAACCGTGGCGTTCGGCCGCGTTCCCGGTGATCAAAGACTTGGTCGTCAACCGCAACGCGTTCGACCAAATCCTCCAAGCCGGCGGTTTCATCTCCTGCAACGGTATCGTTCCGGACGCGAACAACCTGCCGATCAGCAAAATCGACGCGGACGAATCGATGGACGCGTCGGCGTGCATCGGTTGCGGCGCCTGCGTCGCGACGTGCAAAAACGGTTCCGCGATGCTCTTCGTCGCCGCTCGCGTTTCCGCCCTCGCGAAACTCCCGCAAGGAAAAGTCGAAGGCGCCCGCCGCGCGAAAGCGATGGTCGCGAAGATGGACGAACTCGGTTTCGGTTCCTGCACGAACACGCAAGCCTGCGAAGCCGAATGCCCGAAAGGCATCTCGATCGCGCACATCGCCCGCTTGAACCGCGAATTCCTCCTCGCGAAGATCAAAGACTAAGCGTTGAATCGTTTAAAGTCGCCGTCGACCGACCGCGTTTTCGAACGCCGCGTCGGACTTTGGCGGCGGCTTGCGACGTTTTAACGAACGACGACGCTTCGCTATTTGACGCGTCGTTGAGGAACGCGACGCTCCGGCGCGGCCGCTCGCAAGAAGCGCGTTCGCTCGGGGCGTTTTTTTACGCGTCGTCTCAAAACAATGTAAACCTTTGTCGATAAACGTTTTAAGAAAAGACAAAAATGGATTGGTTAGTTGAAGTTTTGATCGGAAGCAGTTTCGCGCACATGATGGCGGTTCTTGCTTTCGTTATCGCGGTCGGGATGTGGCTCGGTCGCTTCAAGATTTGCGGCGTTTCGCTCGGCGCGACGTTTGTTTTGCTCGTCGGGATCGCGGTCAGCCACTTCGGAATGAAGTGCCAAGACAAGCTGTACGAAGAGTTTAAGGTCGAAATTCCGGTCGCCGCGCAAACGGAAACCGCCCCGGCCTCCGCGGAAACCGACTCCGCGACGGAAACGGTCGCCGCCGACGGCGAAACCGCCGAAAACGCGGAAGCGTCCGCCGACGCGAAGGAAGAAGCCAAAGCGAAAACGCTCACCGTTCGTTTCGACCGCGCGAGCAAAGCGAAAGATCGCCAAGCGTATGTGGAAGCGTATCACGGCGACGCCGCGCCGAAGAGCGTGAAGCACTTCTTCGACCCGGACGTTCTTTACTTCGTCCAAGAGTTCGGTTTGATTCTCTTCGTGTACGCGGTCGGTTTGGCGGCGGGCCCGAATTTCTTCTCGGCGTTCGCCAAGGGCGGCTTGAAACTGAACTTCCTCGCGGTTTGCATCGTCTTCGGCGGCGTCGCGACGGCGGCGGTCATTCACCTAATTTCCGGGATTGACGTCGGCACGGTCGTCGGGATTCTCTCCGGCGCGGTTACGAACACCCCGGGACTTGGCGCCGCGACGACGGTTTACGGCGAACTCGGCGGCGACGGCAGCCTCCTCGCGACGGCTTACGCGACGGCGTATCCGCTCGGCGTCATCGGGATCATCTTCTCGATCATCGCGGTTCGCGTCATTTTCGGCGTCAATATCGACCAAGAAAACGAAAAACTCCGCGCCGAACAAGCGGCGGCGAAGTCGGAAGCGAAAACGGACGGCGCGAAGAAGGAAGCCGGCCATCACCCGCCGGTCATCGAAGTTTTCGTCGGTATCTGCTTGGGGATGATTCTCGGCAGCTTCCCGATTTACGTCCCGGGTCTCTCGGTTCCGCTCAAACTCGGTTTGGCGGGCGGCCCGTTGGTCGTCGCGATCCTGATGGGCGCGTTCGGCGAAAAAATCGGCTTCCCGACCCGCATTTCCCCGAGCGCGAACGCTCTGATGCGCGAGTTCGGCATCTGCATGTTCCTGGCGTGCGTCGGTTTGAAAGCGGGCGAAACGTTCGTCGACTCGATCATGAACGGCGGTTTGGTTTGGGTCGGTCTCGGCGTCATTATCACCGTTTTGCCGTTGATGATCGTCGGCCCGTTGGCGTATAAAGTCTTTAAAGTCGACTACTTCACGCTGATGGGCGTGATGTCCGGCTCGATGACGGACCCGCCGGCGCTGGCGTACTCGTCGAACGCGGTCGGCAACGACCGTCCGTCGATCGGTTACTCGACGGTCTACCCGTTGACGATGTTCCTGCGCATTATGACGGCGCAACTCCTGATCATCTTCTTCGCCGCCTAACGCGAGCGAAGCGAAGGCGAGAGCCGTTCGCGTCGTTCCTTAACTCGCCGACAAACCAGCGCTTAGCGTTTTAAGTCGGCGAGCGCGGAACAAGAAACGAAAAAGCGGAAGCGACGTTTTCGGTCGTTTCCGCTTTTTTATTGGTCGCCGTCGCAATCGCTTTTCCCGACGTCGCTCATTCTCGTTCCGCGCCAACGTTTTATCGACGTTGGACTTATCTTTCTCGACGCCCCAAAGTTACTTAGCGTCGTCGGTCGTCGGCGTTTCGACCGGAAAAGCGGAAGTCAGCGCGTCGCAAAGGGTTGCGTTCTTCGCTTCGAGCGGCGTTTCTTGGAATTTTCCGCGCTTCGAGCAAAGCGAACCGGCCAAAACGAGGCGTTGCGGCTCCGGGCGTTGCGACAACCAGTCGACCAACGCTTTAAGCGCGGCGTCGGACGCTTCGCCTTCGCCGGCGTCGTAATATTCGAGTTGCAAACGAGTTAGCGTTATCTCGTCGCGAAGCGTCGACGGCGCGAACGCCGCTTCTAAGTTACGCCAACCGTCGACGTCGGTCGGATTGTTCGGGTCGGACGGCTTGCGGTTCCCGACGCGAATGAAGTTCCAAGGTTCGTAAGTATTGTCGCCAATGCGGATAAAAGCGCGCGGGTTTTCGCATTTCAACTCGTGTCGTTCCTTGGAGCCGTCCCTTAAGTTCTGCGGAAACGTAACCGAAAACTTAACGTTTGGATCGGGGCAGTTTTGTATATTTATCGGATAAAACCAACGGGCCTTTTTCCGGGCGTCGTACCAGCGCGTAAGAAGTTCGAGTTCTTTTTTAGGCCGGTTTTTCAGAACGATCGGATAATTCCAAGTAAATTGGGACGACGTTTTCCGACTAAACGAGGGCGCGGACCAATCGAACGTCGACGTTTTATAGACGATAAACAGCGTTAACTCGACGCTTCCGACGCTATCGAGTTGTTCGCGCACTTTGACCCAAAACGGCTTTTCCCAATCTTCGAGCGGCGGAAATTCGTTCGCGACGAAAAAACCGAGTCCTTCGACGCCGGGCGGCAAGTCGTCGCGCCGACCGGGCCGTTCCGTATAATCCGGCGTGAAAACGGCAAGTTCGATCGGCAACGTTTGGACGGACGGCGTTTCGGCGTCGCCTTGAAGAAATTTCGCTTGCACGCCCATATGGAAACCCTTGCAACCTCCTTCTTTAGCTTTTTCGAGGTCGAGTTCGCAACGGGGCGTTGTAATCGTTTCGTCGGAAAGATTGCGCCAAAACGACGCGAAGTAACCGACGTCGCCGAACGCGAGTTCTTGCGGATAAAAAACGGCGCGCGTTTCGAGCGCTTGAACGCCGCGGATGGACGCGACGGCGTCGGAAGGCGAATCTTGCGCAAACGTAAGGTTCGAAACGGCAAAGAGTAACAACGCGGCAAGCGACGTTGGCCAAGTGTGTTTCATAGCGTTGGTTCCTTGAAAAAATTAGAAAAACGGCGGCGGCGTTATTTGGCGTCGTCGGTAACCGGCGTTTCGACGGGGAAGGCGGAAGTCAGCGCGGCGCAAAGAGTTGCGTTTTTCGTTTCGAGCGGCGTTTCTGCAAATTTAGCGCGTTTCGAAAGAATCGATTGCGACAAGACGACGCGTTGCGGTTCCGGACGTTGCGACAGCCAGTCGACAAGAATCTTGAGCGCGGCGTCGGACGCTTCGCCTTCGTCGGCGGCGTAATATTCGAGTTGCAAACGAGTTAGCGTTATCTCGTCGCGCAACGTCGACGGAGCGAACTCCGCTTCCAACTTACGCCAACCGTCGACCGTCGTCGGATTGTTCGGGTCGGACGGCTTGCGGTTCCCGACGCGAACGAAAAGCCAAGGATCGTAACGTTTGAAAAAACCAAGTTTTATATCGCTTTTTCCGCTCGATTTTAAAATCTTGTCGTCGCGCGGAATTTTTAACTTCCTATCGCTTGGAACGATCGGGAAAAGCGCGGGCGGCGTCGCGTCGTACCAGCGTTGGAGCCGTTCCGCTTCGCCGGTCGGGCGCGGTTTGACGCGAATCTTAAACGACATGTCGTCGTAAATCGACCGTAACTCGCACTCGACGCCTTCTTCCGGCGCCGCGCTTAGCGATTTCCAAAACTCCGAACGCAAATCTTCTAACGGCGGGAGTTCCAAGGTTCCGCAAATATACTCCGCGCTTTCGTTCGGCAGATAATCGCGCCGTACTCTAACGAGTTCGTAGAACGCGGGCATTCCACGCAGTTCTGGGAATAAGCGGCAAGTTGCGGGGTCGCCTATCAAACTAAATTCCCAAGCGCTCCAATTCCAAGAAAAGCGCTCTTTGACCGGACGATTCGGAAAAATATAATCGCCGCATTGCGGAATCGTCGCGCCGGATCGATTTTCGTAATACGCGCAAAAGTAAACCGGATCGCCGAGGTAAACTTCCGTCGGCCATACTCTTACGACGCGCGTAAATCCATTTTTCAAAAGGCGCGAACGCTCGGCGACCTCGGTTTTCGCAAGCGTCGAGGAGAGAGCCGAATTATTTTTTTCCAGCTTGCTTCAATATTTAAAGTCGATAATACCGCAAGCGAACCCAAAGTAATAAACACGAAAAACAGCAAATTTTTCATTCTTCATTCTCCTTTAATCTCGCGTTTTATCTCGGCAATATGTGACTTTGGATCGTTTTTAGGTCTTCCGTTAAAATATTGGTATGTTGCAAACGTGGCCCCATATCTTGATAAGACATAATCCCAGTATTAATCGTCGGGTCGTTGAGATCATCGTCTTCTAGAATATCCTCGAGCCATAAAGCGTGGCATAGTTCGTGCAAAACGGTTCTTTGCTTGGATTCGGCAACGCCGATATTATCGTTGTACTTTTCGTTCCAATCGGTTACGGCGTTTTCTAGCGACCAATTGAAAACCAAAATTGTGTTGCCGTAATATTCTCCGAAGTATACGTCGTTGGCCTCGGGCCTAAAAGCGCCGATTACTCGCACCGTCCAAAAGTTGTTCGTTGGCGGAGGCGAATTACGTCCGGGATAAACGGTATTGGTAATGTTGTGTTCCGCGTCGTAGGCAAATTCAGAAGCTGAGATGGACGCAATGCTATTATCAAAGGCATAATCTCGAACGTCAATACAAGCGCGCGCCAGTTCGGAGGTTACGACGCCGCCAATACTGGGAAATCCCGCTTGAATCACGTTGTTAGGCGCCAACGTAAACTGATCGCGTTCAACCCACAGCGTGCGCCAAACGGTAAGTTTCGGCGTTTTAAGGTGTTCCGCGAGTTCGACGGACGCGTTGTTTTCGTCGTTCGGACGCATAATTGGCGAACCGCTAAGTTGCTCCGTATCTTCCTCGAAAGTTTCCGTTATCCAATAACGGTCGACGCCGCTCGCGTTCGGGTGCGCGGCGACGACGTGGTTATCCCCCGCGTTCGCTTGGGTTACCGTTAGCGCCGCGGATCGTTTTGACGTTCCGAGCGACTGATTAAACGTTAACTCGGTCGTCGAAAGCTCCGCCGCGCCGTTGTTGTCGCGTTTACCCGCCGCTTGTTTCGTTTGACCGTCGATAAGTGGAATCAGCGTCTGACTACCGATGGGATTCGCCGGATCGAACCAATTAAGCGAAACCGTTCCCTCCATTCCATCCGGAATCGGCGCGGCTAACGTAACCGTCGCACTGATTTGATTTGCGACAACGTTAGAAGTCGGGCTAAGTTGTTCCGGGAAGAAACGCTGAGCGGTTCCCGAATCTTGCGGGTCGTCTTGTAGTCGCGTCGGACGAGAGGAGTCCGTCGGTTCTTCCCAAGTAACGCTTTGGACTTCGGTTACGGCGACGCGCGACCGGTTGACGGCGGTTTCCGGATCGTCGTTATTTTGCTTTAACGTCGCCGTCGACGTCGCGACGCAATATTTCGAATTGTCGCTAATATCCGCGCCGCTTAACGTTACCGACATGGCGATCTCTTTTTCGCCGTAGCCCGACGGCTTGCCGACAACGCAAGGCCAAGGATTCGGAATGTTTTCAGCGGTCGCGTCGGAGCCGCCGGAATCGTATTGAAGGTTGTAAGTCGCGCTAGCAAAGTCGCTTACGACGTCCTCGCCCGTCGTCTCGTTTTCCCCCGTTTTAACGCCGACCGCGACCGTTCGAATTTGGTCCGCGTCCGGCGCGAAGCCTCCGTCGAAAATCGGCGTCCAACGGTACTCGTTTTCGCGCCAAAGTAGGTTCCAACCGACGCCCGACTCGGACGTTCCGGAGTCTTCGACGCCGCGCCAATCGCCGCCCCAAACCTTTTCCTCTAACGCGTAACCAACGACGCGACCGCTATATACGTTAATCGTAACGTCGCAACTTCCAAACATATTGGTCGCGCGCACCGTGAAGGAACCGACGCCAACTTTTTTATCGACAACGCCGATCTGAAGATTGGAAGAAGCGGACAGGGTCGCGTCGACAAAAGCGAGATTTTCATCGACAACGCTGTAGGTCGTCGGCGAATAATAAACGGGATTGGTAAACCAACCGGAAACATCGAAAGTATGGACGCTTGCGTCGTCCGCGGAGAAAACGAAATCCGCGTACCCGGCTTTGCCGTAACCGCCGCTTAAAAAGGGTTTCAAATCCTCTTCGCCGCCCGAATTTCCATTCCCCCTCCGCTTCTTGCGCCGTTGGAAGCGCTTTCGCCGTCGACAGTTGCGAGCGGAACAACGACGGACGGTTCGTCGAGCGACGCGGCGTCGACGTCGGAACCTTCGAAGACGACGCGGCGGACGACGGCGTCGGAAGTCGCGTCGGTTTCGTCGGTTGCGTCGTCGAGGTAAGATAACGACGCGGCGTCAAATTCGTCGTCGAGCGACTCGATTTTCACTTGGCCGAGCGCTTCCATTAAC
>JAZQAP010000096.1:0-6003 GCA_045545275.1 Thermoguttaceae bacterium
CTCGTCGGAGCCGCCGCCGTCGAGCGCGACCGTTTTCTGGGCGCCCTCCTCTCCCCGCGTCTTCTCCCGACGGTCGACTTCGTTCGCCCGCGCGCCCTCTCCGCGACGCAAGCGCGACGCGGCTGCGTCGTCGTTCCCGTCTTCTCGGGTCGCACCCTCCAAGAACGTTTGGAAGCGGGCGAAACGTTCTCCTCGACGACGCTTGAATCCGTTTTCTCGCAATTGAGCGACGCGCTCGCCGCGCTCCACCGAGTCGGTTGGGTCGCCGGTTCTCTCTCTCCTTCCCAAATTCTCCTCGCCGACCCGGTCGACGACGGTCTTTCCCCGACCGCGACGCTCGTCGATTTCTTCTCCGCCCGTCGCTTCGAGCGTCCGTCGCTCCTTCTCGACGCTCCGTTCGAAACGCGCCGCGATCGTTTCGACGCCGCTTTCTTGCTCCCGCCGGACGTTTTTTTCTCGCCGAACGCTTCGCCGGAACGCGATTTCGCCGACTTGCGCCGCTTCGTCGAACGCCTTAGCGCGCCCCCCGTTTCATCCCCGCGTTAACGCAAAAAGCCGTCGATTACTCGACGGCTTTTTTTCGCGCGGAGCGGCTCTTTTAAGCGCTCGTCGTTACTTTGCGACGTTTGCGTTCCCCTCCGCTTCCCGCCTCGCCTTCTCCTTATTCGCCTCGACGAAGAGCATTCGCAGTTCGTGCGCGACGTTTTCGAGCGTTCGCGTTTCCATTTCGGTTCGATTCCCTTCCGTTTTTTCCAACAAAAGGTCGACGGCGTCGATAAAATACGCCGCTTGATTCATCATGAAGACCGATTTTCCGGTCGCAGGGTTCGGCAAAATCCCCATCGAAACCATCGCTTGTTGCGCGAAGGTCGTCGCGATCGTTACCAAGGTCGGTTTCGGGAGCGGCGCGTTGAAGTCGAAATCTTGCGCCGCGTCGTTCTCTTGTTTATGTCCGCCGCAACAACCGCCGTCGCCTTGCCCATGTCCGCCGCAACAACCGCCTTGTTTCGTTTCGTCGTTTTGTTCGCTCATTCTTCTCGCTCCTCTCTTCCGCGCAAACGACCCGCGCCGTCGCGCGTCGGAAGTCGTTCGCCGATTTTTGTCGTTAAATTTAGATTGTTCGTTACCCGACGTTTTTTCGTCGGAGTCGCGACGTTCCGGTTTGAACGCTCCGCTCCTTTCCTTATTATATCCCTCGACCGCAAGAATGCAAACGCAAAAAACAGATGTTTCACGTGAAACGTCGCGTTTCCCCGTCCGCCGTCGCTCGCCGGCCCCGCTTTTCAAGCGACGTTCGCCCTATATAATAAGAACGTCGCTCTTACGCGGCGAAACTTTTCTCCGTTTCGCCGCCGCGTTCCTTTCCCTTTTTCGCCGGTTTTGCCGTCCCTTCGCCTATGTCGTCGCCCTCCGCTCCTTTCCCCCCCGACGCTTCGATCGCCGCCGCGAAACAATCCGCCCGTCAAGCGATGAAGCGTCGCCTCGCCGCGCTCAAATTCGACCGTTTAACCGTCGCCGCGCAAATCTTTCGCAATCTCGAACGTTTGCCGGAATTCCGCGACGCGCAAACGCTCGCCGTCTATCTCGATTTTCGCAACGAAGCGCCGACGACGCCCTTCGTTCCGCGCCTTTTCGACCGTCCCGAACGAGTCGTCGCCGCGCCGCGTTGCGTCGAACGCGAACTTGAATTTTACCGCTTGAACGCTCCCCTTTTTCTCGACGCGCCGCCGTCCGACGGCGACGTTAGCGTCGGCGCCGACTTTCTCGACCGCGACGCGTTCGCCCCGGAACGCCTTTTCCGCTTCGACGCTTTAACGTCCGGCGCGTTCGGTATTTGGGAACCGCTCCCCGTTTCGAAACGTCGCGTCTTCGCCGCCGAATTCGACGTCGTTCTCGTCCCGGGACTCGCCTTCGATCTCGCGGGCGGGCGGCTCGGACGCGGCGCGGGCTTTTACGACCGTTTTCTCGACGCCGTTTCGCCGAAAACGCGTCTTATCGGCGTCGCTTTCGACGAGCAAATCGTTGAACAAACGCCCCGCGACGCGTTCGATCTCCCTGTCGACGCCCTTGCGACGCCGTCTCGCCTCGTCGTTTTTCGGTAACGGCCCCCTACCTTCGCTCGGGAGCGGAGCTTTTTCTTTCCGCCTCCGCTCCGCTTGTCTCCCTCTTTTTTTCGCGGCCCGCTCTCCTCCCCGACCGTCCTTTTTTCAGAACTTTAAAAAAAATCCTAAAAAACGGCAAATTTCACTAGGATTTTTCGGCAAATGAGCTAAAATAAAATAAACGAACGATCCCGCGAATTTGCTACCGCCGCTCGTTCCCTTACGCAACCGCCCGTCGCGCTCGACGGCGCCAACAAAATTAATTAGAAAGCGTCCTCATGTTCAAACGCGTTTCCCTTTTAGTTCTCGGAGTCGCCGGCGCCCTCGCGTTGGAATCGACGCCCGTTTTCTCCCAAGACGCCCCCGCCGCTCAACCGGCCGCCCTCGCTCTCGACGGAATTATGGGCGAAGAATCCGCGCCCGCCGCGCCGGCGTTCGATAAGTCGATCCTCGAAGCGCCGAAAAACGCGACGCCGGACGAACTTTTCGCCTTTGTCGATACCCTCCAAGAAAAAGTCCCGCAACCGAAATCGCAAGACGAACTTTACCAAATCGTCGACGCGCTTTCGGAAGCCTACCTTAAAATCGCCGACCAAATTTTGGCCGCGAAAGACTTAACCGCCGAACAAAAAGACCGCGCGACGCAATTGAAAGTCGTCGCGTTGACGAGCCGCGCCAACGTCGACCCGAAGGCCGCCGAAGCCCTGAATCAACTCGTCGACGAAACGCTGAAAGACGCGAAAACCTCCGAAGAACTCGTCAAAGCCTATCAACTGAAACTTCAAGTGCTCGACGCAAGCGAAGACGATCCGACGCCGAAAATCAACGCGTTGGCCGACGAAATGCTCGCTCGCGACGAAGAAGAACTCCAAATCTTCGCCGTCGAAGTCAAAGCGCGCTCTTTCTTGACCGCGACGCAAGCGTCCGGCGCCGTCGACGAAACGATCTTTGAATTCGCTGATAAAATTCTCGCCGATAAAGCGCGCTCCAAAGCCGTTAAAGAAAAAACGCTCGAAATGAAGCTCGTCGCGCTCATCGTCGCCGACGCGCTCGAACAAGAAAAAGACGAAGCGAAACCGAACGCGAAATACGCCGAAGAAGCGGAAAAACTTTTCCAAGAGCTCCTCGACGGCGATCTTTCCGTCGCGACCAAAAAAACCGTCTACCAACTTCGCCTCCAAACGCTCTTTGAAGCGCAAAAGCGCAACGACGCCGACGCGACCGCCAAGTTGGAAAACCTCGTCGAACGTCTCAAGAAAGAAGAAGACGCCGAACTGCAAAACCTCGCCGTTTCGGTTAAAGGGCAACTCTTAATCGACGCCGCGCAAAAAGACGAAAAAGCCGTCGCCGCGCTCGACAAGTTCGCCGACGAAACGCTCGCGCTCGCGCAAGACAAACCGGAACTGAAAACGCAAGCGATCGGCCTGAAGATCCAAGCCTTCACCCTCAAAAAAGACGTCGACGGCCTCTTGAAATTCGTCGATTCGCAAATCGCCGAAGCCGACGCGCAACTCAAATCGCAATTAACGCGCGTCAAATTGTCGCTGATTCAACAAAAGATTAGCGCCGAACCGGAAACGTTCGCGCAATTTGAAAAATTCCTCGACGAAACGTCCAAAGACCCGGCTTTCGAAAGCGCCGTTTCGCAACTTTACGCCGCTCGCGTCGCCGCGCAACTGAACGCGCTCGCCGAAAAAGGCGCGACGCAAGCCGACTTCGACAAGTTTGTCGCCGATTTTAAAACGGAAATCGAAAAACGCCCGGAATCGCTCACCGCGCTCCTGATGGGTCGCGCCGCGCTCGACCAAATCGGCGAACAACTGAAAAAACCGGAACTC
Organism: Thermoguttaceae bacterium; assembly: GCA_045545275.1. Taxonomy (GTDB): domain Bacteria; phylum Planctomycetota; class Planctomycetia; order Pirellulales; family Thermoguttaceae; genus RUG369. Next base: position 3,941 of record JAZQAP010000096.1, read on the forward strand.
TTCGTCGAAACGTTCGACGCGATCGTCGCTTACTGCAAAGCGTCCAAAAACGAAGTTCTCCAAACGCTCGCCGAAAACCTTGAAACGTATTCCGCCCAAATGCGACAAATGGAAGAACAGTTAAAAGCGCAAGACAAAGCCGCGCCGGAAGCCGCCGAAGCGCCCGCCGACGCGAAAAAATAATCGCTAGCTTTCGTCGCTTCCGTTTAGCGTCGGCGCGCCGTTTCGAACGAAACGCCGACGCGCGACGGCGATAAAAAAACCTTGCGATTCGCGTCGCAAGGTTTTTCTTTGGTCGAAAAAGATTTTTTCGCTCGGGCGTTCACGCCGCCGGGCGTTCTACGCAAAGCGCGCCGTCGTCCAGCGTCGCTTCGAATTCGAACGTTTGAGCCGCCGCGTTTTTCGCTTCGTCTTTTTCCCGCAACTCGGCTCGTAAAATCGACGCGTTTTCCGCCGCGACGCCGATACGCACCTTATTGCCGCAAATTCGAACGACCGTTACGACGACTCCGCCGCCGACGCAAACCGACTCGCCCTCTCGTCTCGACAACACCAACATACCTACTCCTTTAATTTTCGCGGCCAATCCTTAGCCTTGTTCGACGCGTCGCGTCGATTTTTTTTGCGCTTCGACGCTCTTTTCTTACATCGAAAAGAAAACGCCGAAACTTCGCGGAAAACTGAAAAATTTTTCTTTTTTCTTCGTCGACGCGATTTTTTCAACTTTCCGACGTCGTTTCCGTCGATGCGAATTCGAGCGGCGATTCGTCGAGCGTCGTTTGCCGATACCGTTCGCCGCGCGGCCCGTAAAAAAACACGCGGTTCTTTTGTTTTTCCCAAATCGCCGTAAAATTGACGGTGCGCGGCCCGTGCACGCAAAACATCATTCCGCAAACTTCGCCGTTATTTTTCCGAATCGCGGTCTCCGTCGTCGGAAACGCGTCCGTCAAGAGCTCGTGATCGCCGCACAGCGTCGCGTACACGTACTTCTGCAGTTCGTCGAGCGTTTTAATCGACGAAATATTGTTGCTAACCATATCGTCCTGAAACGTTATACTAAAACCAAGGGGGGAGCGTTGGCGAAAAATAGCGTTTTACCGTCAAGGCGTTTTTCAACGACTTTAAGATAGATAAACTTGGTAAAATACGCAAAATTTTATCGTCCGATATTAAATGTATCGGCCAAGGAACGCGCGTTCTTCGAGGCTTTTTGAGAAAAAAGAGCGTGTTTTTTTACGCGTCTTTACTAATACAAAGAATCGGCAAAACCCGAGTTTTTCTCGCAAATTTTTACCCTTTGACGGCCCGCCGAGAAAAGCGAAACGAACGCGTTCCCACGCCGCGGGCGGCGTTCGCTTCTTTTTTCGTTCCTTCGTCGCTTAAAAAAGCGCCGCGTCGTCGGTCGAAAGGCGTTGGGAGAGAATCTCGACGCCGTTTTCCGTTACCAAGACGTCGTCTTCGGTGCGAACGCCGCCCCAACCGGGCAGGTAAATCCCCGGTTCGACCGTTAAAATCATCCCCGGTTCGAGCAACCGCTCGGCTCGCGGATTCAAACCGCCGAAGTCGTGAACGAATCGCCCGATTCCGTGCCCGAGCCCGTGTCCGAAAAAGTCGCCGAACCCTGCGTCGGCGATCGTTCGGCGCGCGATTCCGTCGATTTCGTCGCAACGAACGCCCGGTTTCATCGCGGCGATCGCGGCGTCGTGCGCGGCGAGGACGACGTCGTAAACCTCCCGAAATTTCCGAGCGAACTCGCTTCCCGGCGCCGCGTTCAGTCCGCGCTCCGTTCGGAAAGTCCGCGTCAAGTCGCCGACGTAAGCGTCTTTTTTCGCGCCCCAATCGATCAAAATCAGCGACGAATCGCCGACCTTCCGTCCGCGTCCCGGGATCGCGTGCGGGAGCGCCGCCCGGTCGTCGAACGCGACGATCGTCGGAAACGCAACGTCGTCCCCGCCCGCCTTGCGCATCCGATACTCCAATTCGTCGCGCAAATCGACTTCGGTCGCGTCCGGCAAAATCGCCGATTTCAGCGCGCGGAACCCGTCGATCGTTACGTCGACCGC
>JAZQAP010000097.1:0-6004 GCA_045545275.1 Thermoguttaceae bacterium
GCGGCCCTCGGCAAAGCAACCCGGAAACGCCGCGCGCAACGTTTCGCGGTTCGCCGCCGTTACGTCTTTGCTTAAACCGTCCATTTTAGCCGAAGCGCTTTTCTTTCCCATTTTATCGCCTTTTCCGCTCGTTTTACTTCGTCGCGCGACGCCGTCCGAAGCGTCGCCCCTTCAACGCGACGCGGAAACGCCGTCGCCGACGTTTCTGCGCTCGTTTTGTCGTCAAATTCGACAAACTCGCCGTCGTTAGTTCATTCGGCCCAAACCTAAGAGACCTTCGTCGCCTTTGTCGAGGTCGAAGAGGAAAACCGGTTCGATTTGCAGGTTCAAGCCCCAGTTGTCTTGGCTTTCGTTGCGCGTCGCCTCGACGGTAACGACGAACGACTCGCCGACGCGGCTGACCGTTAGGTTTTGCCCGATATTGTGGCCCTCGCTCAAGTCGTAAGACGCGTTGAACCCGATTCCCCACTTCTCCGACGTGCGGTAAGCGACCGCGAAGTTCAAATACGTCGAGTCGATCGGGCCGTACAGACGGTCGACGCCTAAATAAACGGAACTCAAGCCGGGCCGCCGTCGCTGAAAACCGACGCGGGTAATCTTTTGGCCGGTTCCCCAAACGTCGTACAAGCCGGACGACAAGACCGCGAAACGGTCGCCGACAAGCCAACTTGCGTCGTAATCGATCAGCCCGGGTATTTCGCCGAAGTTCTCTTCGTCGTTCGGGTAAAGGTTCAAACCGGCGTCGAACTTGATCCAATCGACGACGCGACGGTTCCCCGCCGGCCCGCGCTTCGTTTGCCAACGATTGTTCCAACCGAGCCGAACGAGCTGCAAGTCGTCGGCAAGCTCCGGACTCGGCGACGTTACGTTCCCGGCGAGCAAGCCCTGCCGAATCGCGTAATAACGTTCGTCGAAGCGCAACGGTATCGAACCGTCGAACGTCGTAACGGAGTAACGACGGCGGAACTCCTGGATTTGCCAGTCGTCGATTTGATCGTAAAGAACCAAATCGTCGTAATTTTGGTCGGCGTCCGAAACCGACGCGTCGACGACAAAGTTCATCTTGTGCGCCAGCCCGTTCAGGTACCAAGTCTTACTTTCGACGTTCGAGTCGACCTTCCAAACCGGCAAATTCAGCCGCAAGCCGAGCCGACCGTACAGTCGCCCGACGTCCGACGCCGAAACGCCTTCGCTCCAAAAACCGTATTCGCCGAGCGCGTAAGGCGTCGCCTTGACCGGGCCAAGCTGGAACGGAGCGTCGATCTCGTGCCGCGTCGAAAAGACGAGCCCTTCCGCGGAGAGCGTTCGCGTTCCCGACGAGTAAGGCGAATTACTCGTCGAATCGGGCGCGAGCTCCCAATCGAGATAGCGGAAAAGCGCCTTGTCTTCGTCGGCGTAAGGAATATCGGTCGTTTTGAATTGACCGTACCCGAGGCGCGTGTGTTCGTACCAAATCAAGTTCGAGCCGAACAACGATTCGCCGAGCCAATAATGGTCGAAGCGCGGCAGCCAGTTCGTCTGCGTGTAAAAATCGTCGACGCGAACCGCTCCGGTCAGCCCGAACGATCGATTATTGTAAATATTTTTCAGTTCGACGCGGGTCTCCGGGTTCGAGTCCGTTTGCCATTCGTTCTCGAAGTATTGCGGAATAAAGTTGCGGTCGCTCGACGTTCCGGCTTGCGCCGTCAGGAGCCAACCGTCGCCGAGGCAGCCGAGCGTTCCCAACTCTTGGCGGTGCCGCCAAAGCGCGCGGTATCGGTAGTCGCGCGGGAACGGAACCGAGCGTCGCCCGAGCCCTAAATTGTCGAGGCCCTTGTCGGAAATGCCGTAAAAACTGAATCCGCCGACCGCTCGCGTATTCCAGCCGAACAAAGAGTCGCGGTTGTAAACGAAGGTCGTCCCGTGCCCGAATCCGCGGTCGGAGAGGTAGTCGAGCTCGAGATCCCAATCGGTTCCCTCCGGTCGCCGCTCCGCCAAGCCGAGAAGTTGATAAGGATTCCAAATCGTTCGAACCTGCGTTCCGAAAACGGAGTCGCTCCCGAGTTTTACGTTGCGCAGGTAGAACGACCGCTCCTTCAAATCCATCGCCAGCCAAGGCCAATAGAAAATCGGAACGTTCCCGACCGAAACGAGGTTGTCCTCCGCGACGACGTATTGCTCCTCGCGCTCCAACGGCTTGCCGGTCGCCGGGTCGATCGCCGGGCGTCCGGTCGCGACGTCGTAAAGGGGCGTTCGGCGCCGTTCCGCGACGAGCGATTTCGCCGACAAACGGTACGACGGTTCCCCCATAACGCTCGTCGAAACCCAAGCGTTCGACGCGAAAAGAGCGTCGGGGCCGCGTCGCGTTATTTTGTCGGCGCTAACGCGGAAATAACCGTCGTTCGTCCCCGGAACCCGGGCGATCATTTCCGCGTCCAAAACGATTCCGACGTTATTTTTGACGTCGTAATACATTTTTTGCGCGTAAATAACGTTGTCCCCCTGACGGAAAACGACGTCGCCGTCCAAATAAAGTTCGAGGTCGAGATCGGACGGCGTTATTTTGCTCGCCGCGTTCCCAAAATCGGAATTTTGCAGTCCGGCGGCCCAAATCGTCGCTTGGTCGGCGGAAAGTTCGACCGCCTCCCCGACCGGATTCCCGGCGTCGTCGATTCCTTGCGCGACGATGGTAAAACCGTTCGAAACGATCCAAACGTCCTTGCCGTCGCCGTCGGTCGACTCGCTCGAATTCGGGCGCAGTTTAACGTCGGTCGCGCGGTCGTAACGTTGATAAATTTGAATCCGGCGCCGCGGCGCGGTCGCGACGAGCGTCGTTTTTTCAAAATAATCTTCGACGCGCGACGTTTCCGGCACCTCGACGACTTCGCCGTCTCCCGTTTCGCTCCAACCGAGTCCGATTTCGCCGTCGAGCGACGCCGCGTTTTTCGCTCCGTTCGCCGTATTTTGCGCCGTTTGTCCTTCCGCCGCTCCTTGCGCGTTTTGCCCGACCGCTCCGGTTTGCCCGCTCGACGCGTTTTGACCGCCCGCCGCTCCGGCGGAAACGTCGTTAGCGGAGGCCCCCCCGGCGACGTTGGCGACCTCGGCGACGCTCCAAGCGTTCGGCGCTTCGGCGCGCGCCGTTTCTTTCGCTCGAAAATAGATTTCCTCCGGCGCGAGCTGGTCGTCGCCGGGCGTCGCGATGCGCAAGTCGACGCCGCCGACCGTTCGAAACGTTCCGAACCAAAAGTCGTCTTTCGCCTTCGCTTCGACGAACGTCGCGCTCGTTTCGATTCGCAACGGTCGCGCCGCGTCCCGCTCAAGATAAACGAGAACCCGCGTTTCGCCGACCGCCGCGCTCGACCGCCACACGACCGCCGACGGCGCCGCGACGACCGAAGCGCCTTGCGAAATTCGGCAATCTCCGCAAAGAACGTAAACTTCGCCGAGTTCGTCGTCTTCCCCTTTCCAACCGAATTCGGCGGAAATCGCGACCGACTCGCTCGACGCGGTCGCCTTCGGAACGAGAATTTTCGCGTCGCCGAACCTTCGCTCTTCGAGCCGCGCCGCCAACGCTCGGTCTTCCGCCGAGTGCCCGAGCAATCTCGCCCGCTCCTCCGCGAGCGCCTCCTCTTGCGCGACGGCGCCGAACCCCGCGTCGAGCGTTCCGTTCGACGTCGAAAAGGCCGAGCGTTCGCTTTCGGTCGAATCGACGGAACCTAAAGAACCGCTATAACCGATAGAATCGCCGGAACCGGCGAAACCGGCGTCGAGCGGCGAAGCGTCAAGAAGACTCGGGACGTTTCCGCTCCCGTCGACGCTTACCCCCAAGACGCTCCCGGAAATCGGCGCCGACGCGAGAAAATCCGACCCCGGCGCGACGCTCGGGAACGCAAAAATCGCCGACGCGAGAACGCTTAACAAGAACGAACGCGAACAAACGTTCCCCCGACGTCGCCGCCTCAACCGACGGCGGCGCGACGAAGAAACGTCGATTCGCAATCTTTTCTGAAATCCCGAAAAAGCGTTCAAAATTCTTTAGTCCAGCGAAAGCGCCAAAACGCCGCCCGTTTTGTCTACGACGCTCCCCAAAAACGCGCCGTCCGCGACAAAACAAGCTGAAAAAACAACGGGCGAAGTATACGAAGAACCGCGAAACGAATCAAGAGCAAAAGCGAAAAAGCGGCGAAAAAGCCCGCGAAAAGAAGGAAATTTCGCGTCGACGCGTCAAGCGCAAACGGCGTTCGCTCGACAAGCGTCAAAAAAACAATAACGGCGCGATTACAAGAAAACGAGCGCGAAACAACGCTCGCTAAAAAACGCCAAAAAACAAAGCGGCGACGTTTTTCAACGCCGCCGCTTCATTTTCACAAAACCGAGACTCTTTTCAAACGAACGTCAGTTTTCAAAGACGCGCTCGCTGGTCGCGGCGGTCATAAAACTCGAATCCGGCGCGAAACGGAGCGTTTGCGCGGCCTCCGAGTCGCCGCAAAGATAGGCGCGCCAAAACAGGGTCGACGCGGAACGAATCGCCTCTTGATAAAGCGCGTCGCCCGCTTGCCTCGACGGTCGACGATGCCCGCCGTACACCATATGATCGCCCCCTTGCAGGGTGAAGTGCAGACGGTCGACGCCGCGAACGGAGTCGAACGGGACGCGCCGTTGTTCCGCTTTCACGTCGCCGACGACGCCGTCGTCGTTCGTTCCGGCGACGGTCGCGAGAGGCGCGTCGATCAACGAATAAACGACGCTCCCTTGTTGGCGATCGCAATAAACGGGAGGCGACAACGCTAAAACCGCCGAGACGCGCGGATCTTTCAGCGACGGCCCGTTATCCGGCGGAAGCTGCCCGGCGACGAGCAACGCGGCGAGAGCGCCCAAATCGTTCCCGGCGACGCCGACGCGAGTCAAATCGAGATCGCGTCCGAGCGGGCCGCCGGCGTTTTGCGTCGTCGCGAGGAAATCGATCGCGGAGCGAATCGCCGTCGCTCGGTCGCGCGCCGTCCAAGAATGCCGATACGCCTCTTTCAATTCGCCCATCGGTCGCAATTTGCCGCGCCAAACGGATTCGTCGCTTTCCGGATGCCGCAAACAAAGCGTTACGACGCCGCGCGCCGCCCAAGATTCGCCCAAATACGCGAATCGTTCGGCCGATCCGCCGAGCCCGTGCGAATAAACGACGACCGAAAATCTCGTTCCCGCGACCGGAGGAGCCGCCGGGTAAAAAACGAGCGCCGAAACGAATCTTCCTTGCGCGTCGTTCCAAGAGACTTCCCGCGTCGCGACCGGATAAACGGCGCTCGAAACAGCCGCGGGCGCCGCGGTTACGATCGCGTTCGCGCCGCCCTTCGCCGCTTCGATCGGCGCGTTAATAGCCGTTCCCAACGGCGCGGCGTTCGCGACGTAAACCGTCGCCGCGTTCGCTTTCGCGGCTCTTCGTTCCGCTCTCGGTTTCGCTCCGTTCGCCGCGTCGGCGCCGACAAGAGCGACGATCGAAAGGGCGAGCGCCGCTCGCGAAGCCGACCGTCGCAAAATCGCGTTAAATTTATCGTTCGATTTCATTATTCGTCGCGTTAACCCTAAAATGAATCGTCATTCGTCGCCGTTCGACTCGCTTCGCCGGAAGGAAGTCGCGTCGTCGACGCGCTCGTTTACCGGAAATATCGAACCGTTCGTCGCGCCGACTTTAAAAAAACGCGTCGTTTCGCTTCCGTTAAAACCGACAAAAACGCGACGAAAACGCGCGAAGCCGACGTTTTTCTTAAAACGCGGCGCGCGGTTCTTCGCGTCGGCGTCGATTTCCTCTTCTTTTTTTTTCGCGTCGCCGCGAAAAAGCGGACGAGGCGGGATTCGAACCCGCGGACGGGGAAACCGTCGCCGGTTTTCAAGACCGGTCCCTTAAACCGCTCGGGCACTCGTCCAGTTATATCGGTTGCAACGGCAAAACGCCAAAAAAACGCTCGGGAGCTCGTCCGGTTACACCGGTTGCAACGGCAAAACGCCAAAAAAAACGCTCGGGAGCTCGTCC
>JAZQAP010000098.1:0-3692 GCA_045545275.1 Thermoguttaceae bacterium
GACGCGCCGTCCTTATTCGGTCTTGAATCGCCGTTCCAAATCGACCCCGACGCGTCCCCGTTCCGGCTCGGCGGCGGCGCCCCTCCGTTCCGACTTCCGGACGCGACGACAAGCGGCGGCGTCCAAATCGTCGAAATCCCGGAAACGAAAGCGACGCGCTTCGGTCTCCTCTCCGCGCCCCATTTCGCGCCGGAAACCGAATCGCTCCCGACGCCGGAATTTGAGTCCGACGCGCCGTTTTTCCCGGGCCAAACCAAATCGCTAACCGCCGACGCCGAACCGGTTAAGCTCGATCCTTATTTTTCGCGCAGTCCGTCGAGTTGGGCGACGACGTCGATCCGCGAAGCCCGAAATTCCCTCTTTCAAAGCGTCGGTTTCGAAGCGTCGAACGCCGCCAATACCGGCGCCCTCCGTTGCGGTTTGCTCGAAACGCGCGCCGACGTAACGCTCGGGCTTCCGTTCCCGACCGTTCAAACGCCGCTCCTTATTTCGCCGACGTTCGCTTGGACGCAAATCGAGACGCCGGAATATCTTCCGTCGCCGTTCGACGACAAAATTTCCCTCTTTTCGCAGGGGTTGGCGTTCCAATATTACGTTCCTCTGAACGAACGGCTGCTGATCAACGTCAACGTTAACGCCTTTTACAACACCGATTATCATTCGAGCGCGTCGGACGCTTGGTTTTTCAACGGTTACGCGGCCGCCGCTTGGAAAATCAATCCGAAAACGAACCTTCTGTTCGGACTTTATCACAACAACGCGGCGGAAAATTGGAAGACGATTCCGGTCGGCGGACTCGTTTGGAAACCGCGCGACGACTTTTACTTAGAAGCGATGATTCCTTATCCGAAAATCGCCAAGCGCGTCGATTTGGGCGTCGTCGACGAACATATCGGCGTCTCGCCGCACTGGATTTACGTCGCGGGCGAAGTCGGCGGCAACATTTGGGCGTTCGAAACGGCCTCGCTCGACGAGGTAAAATCGCGTCCGTTCGCGACGCCGGACGTCGAAGCCGAACTTGCGACACTTCGTAGCGACGCAATTTGGGCCGGGCGGCAAGCGCGCGTTCGTTACTTCGACTTCCGAATTTTCGCCGGAATCGAAACCCAAACCGGACGCGACGTCGACTGGGCCCTCGAAGGCGGCGTCGCCTTGGCCCGCGAATTAGCGATTCAAACGATCGACGGCGGCCCCGAATTTAACCGACGTTACACGCCGAACGCCGTCGGAATCGTCCGGTTCCGCGCAAGTTATTGACCTTCGCCTTGCCCGCCCGCCTTCTCTCCCCATTTTACCTCGCTCGCCTATTTTTCGCGTTCCGTCCGACGCGACGCAAAATCGACGGGGGCGTTAAAAAAAACGCGAAATCGGATATAATAAAGAAACGAGCGCGCATCGCCCGACGTTCGGCGCCTCGCCGCGACGCGCTCTTGCCGCTTGGGACGGTTAAACGCGCTTCCCAAACGCCGCGTTTTCCCTAATTTAGCGCCGTCGCAACCGCCTAAAACCCCCAGTCTCTCCATTCCCTCAACCGAACGCCGTCACGCCGACCGACGTTCTTAGAAAGCGCAACGAAAATGAGCGACCTTTTTTACATCGACCCGAGCGAACGCCGCGCCTTGGCGGACGGCGTCGCCGTTTTGACCGGCTCCGAAGCGCGGCACCTGACGAAAGTTTTGCGCCAAAAAGTCGGCGACGAAGCGACCCTCTTCGACGGAACCGGCAAAGAATACCGTTGCGAAATTACTTCGATCGCGAAAGAACGGGTCGAGCTTTCCGTTTTGGAAACCCGCGAAGACTCCCGCGAGCCGGACGTCGCGCTGACGGCGGTCGTCGCTCTTCCCAAGGGCGACCGGCAAAAATGGGCGCTCGAAAAGTTGACCGAACTCGGCGTTCGCCGCTTTATTCCGCTCGACGCCGAACGCGCCGACGTCAAGTTCGACGCGAACGTCCGCGAACGCCTCGAACGCCAAGTTCTCGAAGCGTCGAAACAATGCGGTCGCCTCCGCCTGCTGGAAGTGTTGCCGTCCGTCGCGTCGTCGGAACTCCCGGCGCTCGTCGAGTTGATCGAAGCGCGCCGCGCCGGCAAGTCGCTTTCTTCCGAGACTTGCGCCGCCGACCTCGGTCTTTCCGACGCCGCCGAAAAACTCCGCGTTCGTTTCGGCGCGACCGACCTTTTCGACGAAATCGGCCCCGACGCCGACGTTTTACGCGTCGTCGCGCATCCGATTTCGGACGGCTTTTTCGGTCAGCAAAGTTTCCCGGAGCTGATTCGTTCGCTCGGCGACAAGACGCCGCAAAGCGTTTTCCTCTTAATCGGCCCGGTCGGCGGGTTCTCCGACGGCGAAGTTTCGTCCGCCGTCGAAGCCGGTTGGAAGCCGCTCGACTTGGGCGCCCAAGTGTACCGCGTCGAGACCGCCGCGATCGTCGCCGCCGCGCTTTTCCTCCATTTGAAATAAAAACGCCGCGACGCAACCTTCGCCGTTAAACGACTAACGCCAACGAAAGCAAGTTTTTCCGAATGTCCGAAACAACCGAAACCAACGAAACAAACGTCGACGCCGCGTCGCGAAACTGGTTTGTCCGTTTCGTCGCGCTTTTTTCGGCGACGTATTGGCGCGAATGGTTCGCCCGTCCTTGCGGCGGTCGCGAAGTCCTTTGGCTCGCCGCGCCGATCATCGTCTCCTCCGGCTCCGTCGCGATCATGAACTTCGCCGACCGCGTTTTCCTCGCTTGGTGGGACAAAAACGCGATGAGCGCTTCGTTTACGTCCGGCTGTTTGTATTGGGGTTTGTCGGCGTTTCCGTTCGGAATCGCGGCGTTTGTGAACGCGTTCGTCGCCCAATACTTCGGAGCGAAGCAAGACCGGCGAATCGGCCCGGTCGTTTGGCAAGGGGTTTTCGTCGGATTAATTTTCGGCCCGCTTTTCGTCCTCGCGACGCCGCTCGTCGAGTCGCTTTTCGCCGCGTTCGGTCATTCGCCGGAAACGGTTCGGTTCGAAACCGTTTATTGGTTTTACTTTGCGTTGGGCGCTCCGGCGTTGATCGCGAGCGAGTCGTTGGCGGCGTTTTTCAGCGGACGGCGCGAAATGAAGACGGTGATGGTCGCCGGGCTGATTTCGGTCGCTTTGAATATCGTTCTCGATTATCTCCTCATTTTCGGCGTCGCCGGTTACTGCGCTTGGGGAATCGCCGGGGCGGCTATCGCGACGTCGATTTCGATTTGGGCGAAGTTTTTCATTTTCCTCGCGATTATGCTAAAACGCGACCGCGACGGACGTTACAATGTTCGCGGCGGTTTCCGTTTCGACCGTTCGGAGTTCGCCCGACTCTTCCGTTTCGGCGCGCGGAGTTCGGCGCAAACGACCGGCGAAAACTGGTGTTACACGATGTTCATTCTGCTTATCGGCGTCTGCGGCGAGACGGCGAGCGCGGCGACGGCGATCGCGTTCAACCTCGATTTTTTAGCGTTTATGCCGATCGTCGGAATCGGCGTCGCGGTAACGACGCTCGTCGGAAACCAAGTCGGCGCGGGACTTCCGGACTTAGCGACGCGAGCGACGAAAACCTCGGTCGCGCTGGCGACGCCCTTTATCGGCGCTTTAACGGTCGCTTTCGTCGTCGCGCCGAACTTTTTTCTCGACTTTTACGCGATGAAAAATCCCGCCGAGTTCGAGCCGATTCGCGAAACCG
>JAZQAP010000099.1:0-4939 GCA_045545275.1 Thermoguttaceae bacterium
GTTCGTTAACGTTTCGCCGCTTTTCGGAACCGAAAAAAACCTTCCCGGTCTCTTCGCTTATAAGAGCGACGTTGAAGAAAAATTCGCGAAAAATTTCCTCGTTTTTTTTGATTTTGGACGGTTTGGGCGTCGCTCGCCTTCCAACAAACTTAGTCTCAAAGGCCCGAAGCGCCGAAACCCAAACGCCAAATATCTCGAAACGCCCAAAAGCCCGAAACGTCGAAACGCTAAAAAACCGAAACGCCCAAAAGCCCGAAACGTCGAAAAGCCCGAAACGCCCAAAACGCCAAATACCTCGAAACGCCCTAAACCTCGAAACGTCAAAAGCCCCGAAACGTCAAAAGCCCCGAAAGTCGGGCCCCAAACGACGTTTTCTCTCCTTCGGGCCCAAGAATTATCGCCCTCCGCGCCCTTCGCAATTAAAATAGGCCAAAATTCGGACGTCGCCCTAAGGTCAAAATTCGGACGTCGCCCTAAGCAAGAACGAAAAAAAGAGAAACCCTAAAAACAAGAAAACGAAAAACCGACGTCGAACTTGTCGACGTCGGTTCTTCGTTAGCGAACGCTTAACGTTCCGAATCCGCGCTTAACGGACTCGCGTTTCGTTTCGCTTATTTCGGCAGAAGAATACGGGCGTTTTCTTGGAAGGAGACCTTCTTCGTTTCGCCGTTGATCTTGTACTCGATATCGAGCGTTTTCTTCGTATTGTAAATCGGGTCGCCGAAGAGGTCGTTATATTTGCCGACGTAGGTCAGGAGGCGCGAACCGTTGAAGTATTTTTCCATCAACTTTTCGCGAACGTCGACTTTCTTGTCGTTGGCGCCGTAGGTCGCGGAAACGATCTCGATTTTGAGATTTTCTTTCGCAACTTCTTCGCGGAGCGAACGGAGTTGTTCTTCAGCGACGCGTTGGTTCGGGTCGAACGTTTTGTCCGGATTCGGCAACCATTTGTACTCGCCGAGCATAGCTTCGGTGTCGCCGTCTTGACGAATGTCGAAACGGTTGATACGCGGAGCGGTGGCGATACGCGGACGAATCGGCGGAATCGTGCTGACCGCGACGCTTTCCGGGTCGTACATTTGGCGAATTTCTTCGTCGCCGAGGTACGGGCCGTTGCAGTCGATCCAAGCGAGGAGACGTTCGCGGGCTTCGCCTTCGACCTTAACGCCGTGGTGTTCGCCGCTCGTCGCGTTGTGGAAGAGGCGGCTGACCGGCGAGTAAGCCGAGTACGGCGGGAGGGTTTTCAGGTTGTCCGGGTCGTTCGCGCCGTAGGCTTCGACGATGAAGAGACCGGCGATGTTCTTCGGAACGTTGCGTTCGTCGCGCGGTTTCGCGCCGCCCCACGGGGTGTCGCCGCCGACGAACGTCATGTACGGTTCGTTGAACGGGCTGACGTCGTTCGGACGGTGGTGAACCCAACCCCACCAACCTTTGGTCGACGGGCGCCAAGTCATATTGATCGTTTGATACGCTTTGCTTTCCGGGTCGCCGTGGCACTTAATGCAGTACTTTTCGATGACCGGGTCTTGAACGAAGCGTTTGTAACCGATCGATTCTTCCGTGCCCCAAGACGGCGGAACCGGTTTGACCGGCGCTTTCGTCGCGGCGATACCGGCTTGCGCGCCTTCTTGCGCGAAGTTTTGTTGCGTCGCCATCGAGGATTCGTGGCAACCGGTGCAACCGCGTTCTTCGCCCGGCATCACGTTCGTGAACGTGCGCATGACGTGAATCGCGCGACCTTCGGCGTCGAGCATTTCAAAGAAGAGCGCTTCGCCGGCGGGAACTTCGAAACGGATGGAGCCGTCTTCTTCGATCGGAACCGTGCCGATGATGCGTTTGACGCCTTCGGCTTGGAAGACCGAAACGGCCGGGCCGTCGTGTTGGACGGTTTTATTCCAAGTGGTGTACGTTTTCGGGTCCATTTGGATGATGCGGATCGCTTTCCCGTTTTTCTTGAGTTCCGGGAATTGTTCCGTGCCTTCGAAAACGTTGTTGCTGTAAAGAACGCCCGGCGCCGGTTTTTCGCCCGAACCGATCTTCGGCCATTTGACGACGTCCGGTTTGACCGGGTAGAGGCCTTCGCGGTTGACGATCGGCATCGCGTGATAAGCGTTGTACTTACCGCGGTAGATGAGTTCCTTGTTGCCGTAAACGTCCATCAGGTACAGACGGAAGAACCAGTCGTGGTGCGCGCCGCTGTAGAGGTGGCCGCCTTCGCGAGCGCTGACGAGGAAGACTTCTTCGCTGAGCGGATACGGGGTTTTGTAGGCGTAAATTTTACCCGATTGGTGATAGTCGACCTTCGCGGCCGGGTCTTGCGGCCCGTTGCCGACTTCGGCCCAAGCGACTTCGCGGGTAACGCGGTCGAGACCTTTCGGATAGTTCAAACCTTCGGACGGGTCGATGATCCCGATCGAGCCGTTGAACCAAGCGTGGTGGCCGAGACCGGTGAACATGACTTTGTTGCTGCCCGGGATGGCGCGGGCTTCGGTGAGGACGTCCGGCCAAGTCGATTGGTTGCCGTAGAAGGTTTGTTGGTTCGTGCCGTCCGGGTTCATCGTCCAGAGGGATTGGACGCGCCAGAGGGCTTTGTCCGTGTATTCCCAACGGGTGAAGATGACGCGACCGTCTTCGAGCATGCTCGGAAGGTATTCCGGTTCGCCGTTGGCCGAAATGACGTAAATGTTCTTACCGTCGGCGTCGCAGCGCGAAACGGCGAAGGAGTGCGTCATCGGCATGCAACGGACGTAGGAGTGTTGACGGCTCGAGCAGAACGTGATTTTACCGTCCGGCGTGTAAACCGGGTCGAGGTCGTCGTAGTCGCCGAACGTCAATTGCTTCAGGTTGGTCCCGTCGATATTGACTTCGTAGAGGTGGAACGACTTTTCGCCTTTCGGTTGGAAGCTGAAGAGGAGCTTCGAGCAGTCGTAGGAGACGTCCGGACGCCAGAAGCTGCCTTCGTGTCCTTTAAGAACGTCGAAGACTTCGCCGCCCGGGTTCAGCCCGACGATCAACATACGCCCGCCCGGTTCCGCCATAAAGCCGTTGCGGTGGCGCGCTTCGTGGCCCCACTCGTCGGTGGCGTCGCCCTTTTTCCCTTTCGGGTACGGGTTGTCGATCAAGACGATCTTTTCGAAGTCGATCAACGGGTTTTTGAACGTAATATCGCGTTTGACTTTGCGAACGGCGATGTAAAGTTCTTTAGCCGCTTCTTCGGTTTCTTCGGCGGCGTCGATCTTCTTTTCGAGTTCGGCGAGAGCGGCGAGGTCGGCGGTAAAGTCGACTTCGTCTTCGTAGTCGGCGACGATACGGTCGGCGATGGCGCGAGCGTATCCGATTTCGAGCTTGGCCTTTTCAAAGGTCGGCTCGTTGTCGCATTGGAACAACCATTCGGTTTCCAGTTGCTTCATCCCTTCCGGCGTAATATCGGCGGCAAAACCGACGGTCGCGGTCAAGGCGAGCAACAAAGCAAGCAACGTTTGCTTCATAGCGTTTTCCTTAGCGGTAAGCGGGTAATCCGTCGCGGATTCAAAATCGAGCGTTCGCGCCCGGCGCGTTTCGTCGACGATTTCAAAACAGCGTAAACGTAACAATATTCCTCGCCGCAACGCCGCCGTCCGCCTCGCCGTTTGCCCGCTCCTTGCTATTAATAAAGACGACGAATCTTTATTAATAATACGTCAAGGGCCGAAAACGGAAAATCGACGCGAACCGACGACGGACGACCGCTCACAAAACGCAAATTTTGCGGCGAACCGTCGGCGTATTCACTAATTTACCTTAAAACCGCAATCCCGTCAACGACCGAACGAACGACTTTCGGCGATAAAGAGCGATTTTTTCCCATTTTTCACCAAAAATCTCTTTTTTTTAACGTAAACGCCGCAACGCGTTCATTCGCCGCAACGCCCCTCTTCTCTCTGTTTTACCCATCTTTTTTATTTTAACGTCGTCTCGTTCGCGGCGGTCGAGCGACTCGGCGACGCAACGCGACCCAAGCGGCGGAAAGAACCGCGAAACCGACGACGATCGCGGTCGGCGAAACCGGCGCTTTCGACGTCGGCGGCTCTTCCGGAACGACGTTAACGACTCGCCCGACCAAAACCGGAACGCGCCCCCAAGGCCCCGGGCCGGTCGACTCGGCGTTTTGGGCGCTTTGACCGTTTTGCGCGGTTTTCGTTTTCTCGGCGCTTAGGGCGTTTTCGGCGGTTTGCGTCCTTTGCGCCGACGTTTTGTACGCCCAAGTTTTGGTAAACGCTCCGATAAATTCGATTTCGCGCCGATATTCTTTTCCTCCGCCGACTTTCAATCCGTCGGGGAGTTCCGGAACGCAAAGGACGAGCGGCCAACCTTGCGAATCGTTGGCGAATAGGTAAAGTTGGTAATATCGGTCGATTCCGGTCGCCGCGACGACGTCCGGGTCGTCGACGAGAACCAAGTTCGCCCGCCGAACGCGCCCGCGCAGCTTAACGACGCGCCCTTGATTTCGCTCCGGACGGTTAAAAAGCGCGACGATTTTTTCCGCTTCCGACGCAAAACTCGAATCCGGCGCCAAAATCGTTTTTTCGTTTCGACGCGAATCTCGGCGAACGGCGGCCAACGTCTCGTAAAACGGGCGGACGTCGGCGCTCGTCCAGCGGAGCGTTCGGGCGATTTCCCGACGGCGCGTCGAATCTTTTTCGGCGGTCAACGCGCGAATCGGGTAAACCGGCGCCCCTTCGAACCCCGACAAATCGACGCCGAGCCGACCGAGCGGAGCGTCCGCCGGGAACCAACCGACCCGCGCCGCCAACGCGACCGCCCCGTCCGCTTCCCGCCCGAACGAAACGCCGAGTCCGCCGACGCGCTCGCCGACGCCGACGTTCCCCAATTCGCCCGTTTTCGCCAATTCGCCGACGTTCGCAGCTTCCCCCGTCTTAACCAATTCGCCGACGTTCGC
>JAZQAP010000100.1:0-3548 GCA_045545275.1 Thermoguttaceae bacterium
TGTTCCTCGCGTCGATTTTCATCGGAATGGCGCAACACCAACACTAAGCGCCGACAAACGAAGGCGCGAACGCGGCGGCGCGCCGGGGTGTTTCAAACTCCGCCACCTATATATAAAATAACGACAAAATAACGATAAAAACGCTCGGAATCGGCGTTCCGCGAAAAGCGGCGCCGAAACGCGCGGCAAATATTGAATAACAACTCGGTTTTCCGTTGAAACGCCGATTTTGAGTCGGACGGTTCGCGCGGGGAACGATAAACTCAACCGTATTAGGAGAATTTCCGTGAACAAATTCGCTAAACTCGTCGCTTTGACGTTCGTTTTCGCTCTCTTCTGCGCTCCGATCGCCGTTTTGGCGCAAGACGCGCCCGCCGCTTCGGAAGCCGCCGCCGTCGTCGCGGAAAACGCCGGGTTCGACTTCTCGGGACTTTACGGGGTCGGCTGCGGTCTCGCGCTGATCGGCGCCGGGATCGGGATCGGTCGCATCGGCGCGAGCGCGGTCGAAGCGATGGCGCGTCAACCGGAAGCCTCCGGCAAAATCCAAACCGCGATGATTATTGCCGCCGCGCTCGTCGAAGGCGTTACCTTCTTTGCGTTGATCGTCTGCATGTTGAAATAAGCCCGTCCGACGCGTCGGCGTTGGGTCGGCGCGAGACCCGAAAGCAAAAATGGGGTGTTGACATGAAGTTTAACGAGTTTAACGCGGCGGCGAACGGGCGGCGCGGCTCGAAAAGGCGAGCGGCTCTCGTCGCGACGGCGGCGCTCGGCGTTTTCCTTGCGCAAACGTCGGCGCTTTGGGCGTCCGAACACGGCGGCGAAGAGGCGACGTTGAACCCGATGGCTTGGCAAACCGACTTGGCGATCTGGACGGCCGTCGTCTTCCTCGGCTTGGTCGCGGTTCTCGGACGGTTCGCTTTCGGGCCGATCGCGAAGGCGCTCGACGAACGCGAACGAACCGAAATCGAACGTCGCGCCGCGCTCGAAAAGGCGAACGCCGACGCTCGCGCTCTCCTCGACGAGTACCGCGGCAAACTCGACGAGTCCGCCGAAGAAGCGCGTCGCGTCGTCGCCGAAGCGCGGGCCGACGCCGAGAAAATGGCGCGCGAAATCGTCGCCGAAGCGAAAGAGGCCGCCGCGAAGGAGCGCGAACGGGCGTTGAAGGACGTCGAAATCGCGACCGACGGCGCGCTCCAAACGCTCGCCGCCAAGAGCGCCGAACTCGCGACGAACCTCGCCGGGAAAATTTTAAAAGAGACGATCGACCCGACGCGCGGAGAACGCCTGCTCGGGGAAGCCGTCGACGAACTCGCTCGCAAGTAGAGCGCGGAACCGCGTTTGCGGCGCGGCTTTCTAGGCGGCGGGCGCGAACGAAAGACAACGAGCGGAAAAGGACGGCGCGTCCCGATCGTCGAAAGGGGCGCGTCGTTAAAAAAAAGACGAATAATGAAACAGAAAATTGAACAAGAGGCGCGGCATACGACCGAGCGCGACGTCGACGCGTCGAGAGAAAAGCTCGCCGACGTTTACGCCGTCGCGGCCTTGGGCGCTTGCGACGCGCAGGGCGTTTCGACCGCCGAGTTTCTCGCCGAGTTCGACTCGTTCGTCGAAGTCGCCTGCGACGCGTTTCCGAAGTTCGAGGAAATCCTCGCGTCTCCGATGGTTTCGGCCGACGAAAAATTTCGAATCGTCGACGCCGTTTGCCGCGACGCGACGCCGATTTTTAAGAACTTCCTCAAAACGCTCGCCAAGCGCGGGCGGGGCGAACTGCTCCGCGACGTTCGGCGTCGTTGCCGACAAATCGAAGCGGAGCGTAAAGGGCGCGTCGCCGTTCGCGTTGCGACGGCGGCCCCGCTTTCCGAAGAAGCAAAAGCGAACCTCGCGGCCAAGTTGCGGAAACTCGTCGGCGGCGAGCCGGAGCTTTTCGCCGTCGTCGATCCGAATTTGATCGGCGGCGTCGTCGTTCGCGTCGGGGACAAAGTCTACGACGCTTCCATCGCAAACCAATTGAACAACGCGCGCCAAGAAACGATTAACAGGAGCGTCCATGAAATTCAAAGCCGACGAGATAGCTTCCGTCATTCAGAAGGAAATTGAACGGTTCGAGACCCAAATCGACGTCCGCGAAGTCGGGCGCGTGATCGAGGTCGGCGACGGCATCGCCCAAGTTTACGGCCTTTCCGGCGTGATGTCCGGCGAAATGCTCGAGTTCCCGAACGGCGTCAAGGGGTTGGCGTTCAACCTCGAAGAGAACAGCGTGGGCGTCATCATTTTGGGCGACTACCTAAAAATTCGCGAAGGGGACGAAGTTCGCGGCACCGGCAAGCTCCTGCAAACGCCGGTCGGCGACGCGGTTCTCGGACGCGTGCTCGACCCGTTGGGGAACCCGCTCGACGGACGCGGCCCGGTCGTTACGAACGAATATCGGTTCGTCGAAAGCGACGCGCCGGGCGTCGCCGATCGTCAGCCGGTAACCGAGGCGCTCCAAACCGGGATCAAAGCGATCGACGCGATGACGCCGATCGGGCGCGGTCAACGCGAATTGATCATCGGCGACCGCAAAACCGGCAAAACGCAAATCGCCGTCGATACGATCCTTAATCAAAAGGGGAAGGGCGTCAAGTGTTTTTACGTCGCCGTCGGGCAAAAGGACTCGACCGTCGCGGGGATCGTCGAAACGCTCCGCAAATACGACGCGATGGAGTACACGACCGTTATCGTCGCGGGCGCGAGTTCGCCGGCGCCGTTGCAGTATATCGCGCCTTACGCCGGAACCGCGATGGCGGAATACTTTACGTACAAGGGCGAACACGCGCTGATCGTTTACGACGACCTGTCGAAACAAGCGGTCGCGTACCGTCAACTGTCGCTCTTGATGCGTCGCCCGCCGGGGCGCGAAGCGTATCCGGGGGACGTTTTTTACTGTCATAGCCGTTTGCTCGAACGGAGCGCGAAGCTCTCGGACGACTTGGGAGGCGGGTCGCTGACGTCGCTTCCGATCGTCGAAACGCAGGAA
This sequence comes from Thermoguttaceae bacterium, assembly GCA_045545275.1. Taxonomy (GTDB): domain Bacteria; phylum Planctomycetota; class Planctomycetia; order Pirellulales; family Thermoguttaceae; genus RUG369. Next base: position 3,017 of record JAZQAP010000100.1, read on the forward strand.
GGCGAAGTCTCGGCGTACATTCCGACGAACGTCATTTCGATCACCGACGGTCAAATTTACCTGCAACCGGACTACTTCTTCCGCGGGCAGCGACCGGCGATGAACGTCGGGATTTCCGTTTCTCGGGTCGGCGGCGCGGCGCAAATTCCTGCGATGAAACAGGTCGCGGGCGGTTTGCGCCTCGACTTGGCGGCGTTCCGCGAGTTGGAGGCGTTCGCGCAACTCGGTTCCGACCTCGACGCCGCGACGCAAGCGCGTCTCGACCGCGGGTACCGAATGAACCGCCTCCTGATTCAAGGCGTTTGTCAACCGCTCGACGAAATCGACCAAATTTTCGTTATTTACGCCGGGACGAAGGGCTTCCTCGACGACGTCGCGGTCGACGACGTGCAACTTTGGGAAAGCGAGTTCCTGTCCTGGCTCCGCGCGAACAAAGCCGAGCTTTGGGAGCGTTTGAAGGCGTCGAAACAAAAACTCGGGCCCGACGAAACCGCCGCGATCGAAGCGACGTTGACCGAGTTCAACAACGACG
>JAZQAP010000101.1:0-2021 GCA_045545275.1 Thermoguttaceae bacterium
GCTACGATCCGACTTGGTTAACGTCTTTAACGAAGAGCGCGGCGCCGAGTTTCGCGGCGGCTTCTTCCGGGAGCGCGTCGACGGCGGAGTCGAGCTTGGCGAGCGCGTCGCGAAGTTCGTTCGTCAAAATTTTCGCGTCGAGTTCGTCTTGGTTCGCGAGGAAGCCGGGGAAGGCGGTTCCGACGGCGGTCGGGACTTGGCGGTTCGTTTCCTTTTTCGCGAAGATGTTGAGCGCGGTGCCGGCTTGTTCAAAGACGGACCAGAACGCGATGCAGAAGAAGGTCAGCGTCAAAATGACGGCGACGCGGTCGATTTCCGCTTTCGTCAGTTTCGACGGGGCGGCCGGTTGCGGCGCGGCGGTCGCGGTCGAATCGGCGTTTTCGGCGTCCGCTTTCGGTTCGGCGTTCTTCTTTTTCAGGAGGCCGACGTTCGGCAGGTATTTCGGGCGCAGGAGCGAATAGGTTGTGAGACCGAAAATCATCCCGAGGCACGCGGTCAGGAAGCCCCAGTGCCAGCTGATTTTTTCGCCGATCGAACCGGCGACGAGTGGAGCGAGGAACGCGCCGACGTTGATCCCCATATAGAAAATATTGAACGCGTCGTCGCGGCGCGGGTCGTTTTTCTCGTAAAGTTCGCCGACCATAACCGAGATGCACGGCTTGAAGAAACCGTTCCCGAGCGTGATCAGGAAGAGACCGAGAATGAAGCACCAGAACGCGGCCGGGGCGCTGTCCGGCGTGATCGTCGCGTGCGCGCTTTGACGGAAGTATTCCGTGTAGAAGAGGCAAAATTCGCCGAGCGCCATCAAGGAGCCGCCGAGGAGAACCGAGCGGTGTTGGCCGAGGAATTTGTCGGCGATGAAACCGCCGAAGAGCGGGAAGAAGTAGACGAGCCCGGTGAACCAACCGTAAAGTTTGTTCGCGTCGCTTTCGCTCCACCCGAAGCCCGGGTTCGAGTCGGTCAACGTCGAGATGAGGTAGAGAACTAACAGGGCGCGCATTCCGTAATAACAGAAGCGTTCCCACATTTCGGTGGTGAAGAGAGCCCACAGCCCTACCGGGTGCCCTAAAAATTCCTTAGCGCGCGGGGCGTCGGTTGTTTTAGCGTTCGACACGGTTATCCTTTATCCTTCCAATAAAAACGCTCTTGAAGCGTTGCTTAATAAAATGGCGTCGCAAAAAAAACGGGCGCGACGGACGTTTAAGCGTTTGCAAACGTCTTCCTTCGTACCATTGTAAAAATTTCCGGCGATTTTGCAATCGGTCGCGCGCCAATTTCGGCGTTTTTTTCACAATTTTTTGATTTTCTTATCGACTGCGCGTTCGGAGCGTCGTTTTACCCGTCGAGCGCCGCTCGCGCGACGCGAACCGACCGAGAACGGCGTCGAACGTTTCGCGCTCGGCGAGCCGGACGTCGTTTTTCCCCTTAATTAATAACCGGACGCTCTTTGGGCCCTTGCGATAGAGCGGAGGAGGCGTTGACGGCGGCGTCGGGAACGCGTTTTTTGGAAAAAAAGAAAAATTTTAAGAAAAGCCCCTTGACGTTTTTCGTTTTTGTGCGATACTGTACGTGTCTTCGAGAGAACGACGGTTGAAACGAACTCGTTGCGCTTTCGTTGAACAGAAGACGCTGAATGGACGATTAGTTCAGCTTGGTTAGAACGCTAGCTCGACAAGCTAGAGGTCATTGGTTCGAGTCCAATATCGTCCACTTTTCGCTTCCTTTGGGCGGCGAAGATTCCGAACGGCTGAAACGCAAGTTTTGCCGCGACGAAAAAATAAAAACGTTTGGACGATTAGTTCAGCTTGGTTAGAACGCTAGCTCGACAAGCTAGAGGTCATTGGTTCGAGTCCAATATCGTCCACTTTTCGCTTCCTTTAGGCGGCGAAGATTCCGAACGGCTGAAACGCAAATTTTGCCGCGACGAAAAAACAAAAACGTTTGGACGATTAGTTCAGCTTGGTTAGAACGCTAGCTCGACAAGCTAGAGGTCATTGGTTCGAGTCCAATATCGTCCACTT
>JAZQAP010000102.1:0-3894 GCA_045545275.1 Thermoguttaceae bacterium
GAACGGGCCCGCGTCGAGCGTTTCGACCGCCGCGTCTTGCGCGAATCCGGCGGCGCGGTCGAGAAGAACGGCGTTCGGGAGGAAGGAGCCGCTCCCCCAAATAAAGAAAAATGTCGCGAAAACGGCGGCGGCGCGCGTCGAACGGAATGTCGGCATTGGAATTCTCCGGCGTTGCGAAAAGTTGTCGACGTTTCAAAAATATCGTCGGGACGAAACGTTCGAACGCGCCGCTGGGGAAACGCGTTCGGCTTTTTGTCGTTATTAATTAAGGGAAAAACTGCGTCGGCGAACCGTTTTTGAGCCCGACCGAAAACGGTTGGAACGGCGGCGAACGGGGCGGGCGCTCGCGCCGTTCGCCGAACGGGAACGCGTCGACGGGAGCGTTCGCCGAACCCGACGTTTATTTTACTCGCGTCGCCGCGCTTGACAAGAAGGCGGAGCGGGCGAGCGACGGCGGTTTTCGAAAGACGCGTCGTTCGGGCCGTTATTTTGCGAACGACCGGAAGAATCGGACGCAAAATCGACGGGAAACGAGCGGGAAACGGGAAACAAAACGCGCCGCGCTCGTCGGGAAGACGAGGCGGCGCGATCGGCGAAACGTCGGGGACAATCGACGTTTCGGCGGACGTTCGGGCTCGGGGACAAACGAGCGGCGAACGTCGAAAGTCGGGGAGAAACGGCGCGAACGCCGGTTAAGCGGCGGCTTCGCGTTCGATTTCTTGACGGAGTTGGAGTAAAATCGCGCGTTGGTTGCGGAGCGTTTCGAAAGCGCGGCGGGTGCGTTCGCCAAATTCGCGTTCCTTTTCGCCGAACTCGCGCTCTTTCGCGTCGAATTCTCGCTCTTTTTCGTCGAATTCGCGTTCTTTGAGACCGAACGCGCGTTCTTTTTCGTCGAATTTGCGTTCTTTTTCGTCGAATTCGAGCGTTTTGGCGTCGATTTCGCGTTCTTTTTCGTTGATTTCTCGTTCTTTTTTGCCGAACGCGCGCTCTTTGGCGCCGAACGTTCGTTCGCGTTCGTCGATTTCGAGCGCTTTCGCGTCGAACTCGAGAATGCGGACGCTGAACTCGCGCTCCTTTTTGCCGATTTCGCGAGCGCGTTCGCCGAGCGTTCGTTCTTTGTCGCCGACTTCGCGAGTTTTGGCGTCGATTTCGAGCGTTTTGGCGTCGAGTTCGCGTTCTTTGACTTTGAGAGCGCGTTCGCGATCGTCGACGAGACGTTCTTTTTCGTCGAGTTCGAGTTCTTTCGCGTCGATTTCAATTTCGCGGGCGCCGCATTTTCGCTCTTTTTCGTCGAGTTCGCGTTCGCGACCGGCCAACGTCCGCTCTTTTTGCGCGACGGTTCGCTCTTTTTCGTCGATTTCGAGCGCTTTCGCTTCTAGTTCGCGTTCGAAAATGTTGAGCGTTCGCTCTTTTTGAGCGGCGTCTCGTTCTTTTTCTTCGAGCGCTTCTTCGCGCTCTTGTTCGCGAGCGTCGAACTCGCGCGCTTTGACGTTGAACGTTCGATCTTTTTGAGCGAAAGCGCGTTCTTTAGCGTCGAGCGTTCGTTCGCGTTCGGCGATTTCGAGTTCGCGGGTTTCGAGCGATCGTTCGCGTTCGCCGAATTTCGAGCCGAGCGAGCGTTCGCGATCGTCGAGTTTGGCGGCGCGTTCGCGTTCGGCGATTTCGATTTCGCGAGCGCGTTCGCCGAGCGTTCGTTCTTTTTCGACGATTTCCCGTTCTTTCGCGTCGAGTTCGGCGCGTCGAGCGTCGACGCGCCGCCGCGTTTCGGCGTTTTCGAGTTCCAAACGTTCGAGTTCGGCCGCTCGACCGTCGAGTTCGCAAGCCGTTCGCGTCAGTTCGTTTGTTTGCGCGTTTAATTGGCGTTCGCGCTCTTGAACTTCGAGCGCTTCCTCGGCGCAACGTCGAGCCGCCGCTTCGAGCCCGGCGACTCGAGCGTTCAAAACGCCGGAGCGACGGTCGAGCGCCTCTTCGCGCTCCCGAAGCGAACTTGCCCATTTCTCCAAACGAGCTTGTTCCAACGCGATAAATTGTTCGTGCGTAACGACGGTCGTTTCGAGCGGCTCGGTTTGCGGCGCGTCTTGGAGTTGCGACGACATGACGGCTCCTTTAAAATGCGGGAAACAGGTAAAATGGCGAAGGAAACAAAAAGGACGGCGAACGAATGAAACGCGCCGAATTTAACGGTTAAAATAATAAGGCGAAAAGGGAAAGGAAAATGAACGACAAGGAAAAGGTAAGTCGAGTAAAACGCGAGGAAAGCGCAAAACGCGGCGAAAAAATCGACAAGGTAAAGTCGGAAGGAAAAGCGCGTCGTTCGACGGGAACCGAGCGAACCTCCGACAATGGTGATATCGGCATACGTCGTCGGAAAATTTAGAAAAAAAGGCGAAATCGCTAAAAAAGTTAAAATCGGCCCGCGCTTTTAAAAAAAGGGCTGGACGTCGCGCTTTTTTTTTGTTATCTTCCCGCTCGACGACGTAAAACGGTCGGCGGCGAGAGAAATTTTGTCGACGCGAGCGAAGAAGGTCGTTAAATAAAAGAATGAAATTTAAAATTTGAAGCGACGCGGCGCTTGTAAGGGAAAAAAACGAGCGAACGTCGTTGAAAAGTTGGCGCGCTTGCCCAAAACGCCGAAACGAATTCGCCGAAAAAAGCCGGATAATTAGAATAATCCGGAACAAAGGAAAAAGTTCGGCGTTCGAGCGTAAATAAGCGGAGAAAACGGCGCGTCGACCGAATAAATCGAAGGAAATTTTCGACCCTGTTCGCCGAAAAAAAGCGCGACGGAGCGCGCCGAGCCGAACGGGAAGCGACGATACCAAGGAGGGGAAACGATGGATTTTAATTTTTTCGAATGGATTCGCGAAGGAGTTAAACGGTCGGTGTTAATGGGCGTTTCGGACGCCGTCGAGCAAATGGGCGCGCCGCACGAACCGGAAGCCGCTCGCGACAAGATTATGGCGTTCCTGCAAAGCGAAGCGCCGGCGGAAACGGCGACGACGACCAAACGTCGCGTTTCGTCCGGCGCGTCCGGACAGCGCAAGCTCGGACGTTCGATCAGCGAAATTCATCCGACGAGCTGAAAATCGAACAACTGCGCCAAAAAACGTTAATGTTTGAAAAAACGGGGAAAACGTTGAAAAAAGGAAAATAGTTGAAATAACGAGCGAATAACGCGTTTTCGACGTTTTAAGAGAACGTTCGAACGTCGCGCGGCGGATCGGGTTGCCGCGGCGAGACGAAAAAACGCGTCGAGCGGTCGCGTTAAACGTCGAAAAAGTACGAGGTTTCGACGGCGAACGCGCCGGGCAAACGCCGACGGGGAAACTTGTCGGCGTTTTTTATTTCTTGCGCGTTTCGTCGACGCTTCCGGAAACGGCGCGGTTCGAAAGTTGTTTAACGAGCGCAGCGATCGGACGGAAGGCGCGTTTTTTTTTTGGGGGGGGGCGGTTAAAGCGATTCCGCGGGCGGCGCGATTTCGGCGGCGAGCGTTCGCAACGAGTCGGCGAGCGCGGCGAGCGGAAGTCCGACAATATTCGACTCGGAGCCGTAAGTCAAACGCAGCCAATCGTTTCCGTCTTGATAACCGAACGCGCCGGCTTTCCCCTCCCAAAGACCGCTTTCGAGATAGGCCGCGAGCCGCTCTTCCGAAAGGGGCGCCATCCAAAGTCGCGAGATTTCGACGCGGCGCAAAACGCGGTCGCCCGGCGTCGTCCAAAGACAAAGACCGGTGCGCACTTCGTGTTCGGCGCCGCTCAAGAGGCGGAGCATTCGCTCGGCGTCGGCGCGGTCGGCGGGTTTCCCTAAAATCTCGCCGTCGCAAACCGCGACCGAGTCGCAAGAAAGAACGACGAACGGAGCGTTCGACGCGCCGAAAATCGCGTCGATTTCTTG
>JAZQAP010000103.1:0-7918 GCA_045545275.1 Thermoguttaceae bacterium
GCAGCGGCGGCAGCGAACGCAACGTTCGGCGGCGGCGACGTTTGCGGCGGTCGACCCGAGCGCGTCGCGGAGCGCTTCCGGCGTCGCGAATCCGGTCGTTTCGGCGAACGACGTCGAAAGGAGGAGTTCGCCCAAAAAGAGGCGCGAGCCAAAACGCGGCGAGACGACGAGCGAATGGAGCCCGCAAAAGCCGATTCCGGCGCGGACGGCCCAATCTTTTTCGAGAAGCCGCGCGGTATCGACGGCGGCGCGCGCCTCGGCGTTCGGGAAACGGTCGAGGAAAAACGCTCGAAGTCGTTTAAGTTTCCGCTTTAAAACGTCGTGATAGTCGAGGCAAGCCGCGTAAGGAACGACGGCGCCGGTAAGACGCGTCTTTTCGGCGCTTGCGGAAAGCGGCGAAGATTCGGCGGGTTGGTTAAGTTGGCCAAGTCGGTTAAGTTCGGCTATTTGCGCGATTTCGGCGGCGAGCGTTTGCGTCGCGGCGGTCGATTCGGCGCGGAGTCGGCGTTCGGAAAGCGCGACGACGGCGAGAGTTTGCGCGGACGGCAAAACGGAGCGAGGGTCGCGGCGCGCGTCGACGTTTTCTTCGAGGTAAGGAAGCCCGGCGCAGTCGCCCCGACGAACGCGGTCGACGAAGAGATCGAACGTCGCCGCCGGGCCGACCGGCGCGAATCCGAGCGCGTCGAGTCCCGCGTCGGACGCCGTTTCGAACCAAGAGCGGCAAATCGGCGGGAGCGTTTCAAAGGGCGACATAAAGGGCGGCGGCGACGGGGATTGCGGTTGAAAAAGAAGGAAGGAAACCGTCGGAAAAAACGCGAACGATTAAGGGGGCGCGTCGACGTCGGGCGTTTTGCGTTTCGACTTGCGGCGTTGCGGCGCGCTCCATTCTTTCGTTAGTTTTTCGAAAATTTCGGGCGTTTCGTACCGCGCGACCGTTCCGTCGTTTTCCGGAATCGGCCCGATAAGTCCGCGAAAAACGGGGAGACCGCGCATGCGCAGGTCGGCGCTGCAGTCGTCGACGCCGATTTTTTCGAACCGCGTGGTCATTTTGGCGGCGTCGGCGAAGTCGCGAACGCGGGCTTCGCCGTTCGCGGCGCGGTCGACTAAACGGTAAATCATCGGTTTTTCCTTCCTTTCGTTTTTAAAAGATCGAGGAAGCGTCAACGCGTCGCGTCGCGAAAAAAGACGCCCGCGCCGACGCTTCGAAAGCGTTTTCTTTTAAAATACGACGTCGACGGCTTCGCGTTAAAAGAACGCAAATTTTGCCGTCGACGTCGATAAAGGAAAGGGGGAAAAGGGGAACCCGACTTAACGAGCGGGCGCGGGAACGCGTTCCGTTTGGCCGGCTCGCGTCGCGCCGACGACGCGAATTTCTTCGTCGGACGCGTCGGCGGCCCGAACGCTTCCGGAGAACGCGTCGATCTCGACGTCCGGAACGCGAACGTATTTGGCGCCGCGAGGTTTGGTCGCCGAACGACGAAGGCCTTTCGTTCGCGGAGCGTCGTTCGGAGCGAGCCCTTTCGTTCGCGGGGCGTCGTCGTTCGAAGCGAAGGTCGGCGCCGGAACGGTCGCGCTCGAGGGCGCCGCGGCGACGTCGGAAACGTCGAAGGAGGCCGGGCGGAGCGGCGCGCGGACGGCGGACTTAGCGCCGCTCGGAGGCGTCGCGTCGAGACCTTTCGCGGGCGCGTCGTCGATTTCGGCGGCTTCGTCGGGGAAGGACGCCGGTTTCAAAGCGGGCGTTTCGGGGGTCGGCTCGGCGTTCTCGTCGAGCGAACGCGACGCCGAAACGTCGAGCAATTCCGGAGCGGTTTCGAGGTCGCCGAGATCGGCGGCGTCGACGGCGAGAAGTCCGCGAGCGCGCGCCGAATGTTGCGCTTCCGTTTTTTCGCTTTCTTCGGCGGACGATTCGGCGGCGGGAAAACGCGTTTCGTCGACCGGGACGGCTTCGCTCGGAAGCGCGGCTGGCGCCGAACGGGCCGCGTCCGGATAATGACAAACATTAATCCAAAGGCAGAGGACGATTAAAAGCGTCGACATGAAAAAACCGGAAATTTTAGCCATTTTAAAGTCCTTTCGCGTCGAAGCGGGAAAATGTAACGGTAACGGCGCGGCGCGACGAAAAAGGCGAACGCCGCGACCGACGGTCGGCGAAAAGCGCGGCGTTTTTCGCCGAAAATCAACGCGCTTTGCTCCATTTAACTAATTATACTATTTGACGCAAAATAATCAATCGAATTATCTTGTTTATTTTATCTTTTTTGAAGAAAATGGAGGGGAATTTACGATTTTAACGTCGACAGGGCGGCGCGAAGGCAATTTTTTAAGAAGGAACGCTTGTTTTTTATTGAAATTTTCTTTCGCGAAGAATTGACGCGAGCGAAAATAAGGTTAAAATGAGGGCGTTGAAGTTGTTTGGGGTATAGCGTAAAGGCAGCGCAGCCGGCTCTGAACCGGTTAGTCGGGGTTCGAATCCCTGTACCCCAGCTTGAAAAACGGCGTCCGACGCAAATATCGGGCGTCGTTTTTGCGTTTCTTGCGGCTTAAAATCGGCGACGAGAAAAGAAACTGTTTAATAAAGAGACAAAAGGAGACAAAAAATAAAAAAAACGCCGAAGAGAATTCTTGAAACCGAAATGATCGCGGCGAAAAAAAAGCGTTCGTGAACCGAACGCGAAGACGGACGAATCGTCGAAGGAGCCGACGAACGATCAAGCGGCGGTGAACAACAAACAATCTCTCCACCAGCGACGACGAGCGCGTTTGAACATAACTTTCTCCTTCTCGGGGCTTGGGGGCTTGAAACGTTGGAGCGACGAAAAGTTCCGTCCTCGGCGTTTTCCGAAAAACGCGCCCGTCGGCGCGCAAGGTCGGCGGGAAGCGCAAAATTTTACGATTTTTCGGAAAATATCCTTAACATGACGGATAATATATCACAAAAATAAGACGGCGCAAGGGCGGCGCGCACAATTTTTGAAAACTTGCCCGTTGTGTGCGCGATTTAACGGCGTTCGGTAAGAAAAAACGGAAAAAACGAGCGGAAGCGCGGTAAATTTTAACGTTGGGGACGACAAAAAGACGGCGCGTTGAAAAAGTCGGAGAAAAGTTAGCGAAAAGACGACGTTTGCGCAAAAAAAAAGCCGCTCTCAACCGAGAGCGGCTCGAAGTCGACGTTTCAAACGCGAACGTTTTCGTTAAAAAACGTCGAGAATGAAGTGTTTGCCTTCGTGGAAACGACGCGGCGCCGGGTAGTAGTTTTGCCAAGCCGGGTTGAACATTTGAAGCCCCATCGAAGCCGGTTGACCGGACGCGTCGCGGAAGTTGTGTTGATAATAACCGTACGGATAGTGTTTGAAGCGATCCCAATCTTGAAGTTCGCCGGACGGAACCGCGTACGGGGACGGCGCGACGACGTCGCGAACGTAGAGGCGATTTTGGACGCGGTTGCGGAAACGATCGGAACGTTCGGCGACGCCCGCGCGCATTCCGGCGACGCGACCGCGAACGTCGACGCCCGCGGCGAGACCGGCGGCGCGACCGCGGAGACCGAAACCGTCGACGACGACTCCGCCTTCGCATTCGTCGCAAATATCGGTCGTTTGAACTTGCGGCGCCGGTTGCGCCGGAGCCGGAGCGGCGACTTCCTGAGCGTTGGCGTTCGGCGAAACGAAGGAAAGCGCGGCGGCGAACAACAGACCCGCGAAAACGTTACATTTCATTTTTTTCTCCTTAAAATCAGGGGGCCGCTTCGGTTGAAAACGGCGCGATTCGGAAAACGCGTCGTTCGCGACGACGCGACGACGTGAAAGGCGGTCGAAACGTCGTCGCGTTCCGACGCGATGCGGGCGTCTTCAAAAAACGCCTAAACCGCCTAATCTTTGTGAATCGGTAAAAATTGCGCTCAAATTGAACGGTTTTTATTCTTCTTGTATATTTTATCCAAATTGTTTATTTTGAAAAGCGGCGGAAAACGGAAAGACGACTTTTTTTATTTCAAAGAAAAAAAGAGCGGTAAACGAAAAGTAAAAATAAGGCAAATAGTTAAAATGAGAAAAATCGGAAGCCGGCGAACGCTGTAAAAACGAAAGACGCGCGACGGAAATTTTGACGAAAAAGCGTTCCGACGCCCCGTCCGGCGCCGTCGCCGCCTTCCAAGAAAAAAAAGAAGAGGTATAATAGGAACGTCCGCGGCTCCGCAAAGGTCGGCGCCGCGGAGTTCAGGCGGCTTATTGGGGTCATGCGGCTTGAATTAACGTCGAATTTTGGCGCGAATAATAAAAAGTTGGAGTTTAAGCGTATGTTTTCCGTCGCTCGCGACTTTTCCTTTTCTTACGGCCACCGACTTTATCGATACGAGGGAAAGTGCCGACGGTTGCACGGGCACAACGCCGAAGTGCGCGTCGAAATTCTCGTCGACTCGTTGAACGAACAGGGGATGGCGCTCGATTTCGTCGATTTGAAGGCGATCGTCGGGACTTGGATCGACGAAACGCTCGACCACCGCGTCTTTTTGGCGAAGGACGACCCGTTGGCCGAGATTTTGATCGCCGCCGGGGAGCCGGTTTTCCTCTTTGACGAGAACCCGACCGCCGAACGCTTGGCGAAGACGATTTACGAATACGTCGAATCGCAAGGTTTCGTCGTCGGCCAAGTCGAATTTTGGGAAACGAAAAACTGCCGCGCGACCTATCGCCGAACGGCGGAAGAAGAAAAATAGACAAATTGCGCAAAACGGCGAAGTTTGCGCTTAAAAATAACAAAACAAAAAACGGTTGAAAAGGCGAAAAATGGCGACGCAAAAATTGGTTTGTATCGTTTGTCCGCAAGGGTGCGCGCTCGAAGTCGACGTCGAGGCGGGGACGGTTTCCGGGAACACTTGCAAACGCGGCGAGCTTTACGGCTTGGCCGAAACGACGAATCCGACGCGAACGTTAACGACGACGGCGCGAATCGTCGACGAAAACGGCGATTTTGTCGATATGGCGCCGGTGCGAACTTCCGGGCCGATTCCGAAGGGCCGCCTCTTCGACGCGATGAAGGAAATCGACGCGCTCCGGTTGCGGAAGCCGATTCGACGCGGCGACGTCTTGATCGCCGACCTGCTCGGAACCGGAACGCCGGTCGTCGCGACCCGCGATTTCGACTGAACGTTTGAGCGAACGTTTTTGAAAAGTGAGCGCTTTTGAAAAACGGGCGCTTTTGAACGGCGTAAAACGTCGCTAAAGACGAAGAAAACGGCGAGTTCCAATCGAGCTTGCGAACAAATTTGACGGAGTTTCGACGACGCGGAAAACCGAGCGCGCCGCCGAGGTTCCCCGATCGCGGCGCTTTCGACGGCGGAGCGTCGCGACGGAAAGAGAACGCCGTCCGCCGCCGAACGTTTGCGTTCGCGTTGAGAAGCGTTTTTTGGTCGCGTCCGAAGAGTTGGGCGAAACCCCGTTTTTACGTTAAAATAAAGGGGTTGCGCAAACGGGCGAATTGTTCGCGGGGCCTCGCCGAAGTCTTGCGACCGTTCGCGACGACGGGACGGAAAACGCGGCGCGCCGAACGCCGTCGACGGCAAAACGACAAGGAGACGAACTCCAATGAGCGTTTACAAACGCGTCGTGTTGATTCCGGACGGTTTCGCGGACGATCCGATTCCGGCGTTGAACGGAAAAACTCCGATGGAAGCGGCGGCGACCCCGACGCTCGACTCGCTGGCGCCGAAAGCCGCGCTCGGGCGGTCGTTCAACGTTCCGGACGGAATGACGCCCGGTTCCGACGTCGCGACGCTGTCGGTTCTCGGATACGACCCGACCGAGTCGTACACCGGACGCGCTCCGCTCGAAGCGGCGGCGCAAAATCTCAAACTCGGCCCGAACGATTGGGCGTTCCGTTGCAATCTCGTTTGCGTCGAAAACGGCGTGATGCGGGACTTTTCGGCCGGACATATTTCGACCGCCGAGGCGACCGCGCTTCTCGCCGAGATTAACGCCGACGTCGCGCCGCGCTGGGCCGAAATCGCGCCGGAAATCGGCGGAACCGTCGAGTTTTTTCCCGGCGTCGGGTACCGCAACCTAATGATTTTCCGTCCGGACGGCGCGAAAATTTCCGGCGACGGCTCGCAAACGGAAGAAAATAGGCAAAACGGGCAAGACGGGCAAAATGAAGAAACCGCGGCGCCGTTCGACGCGTCGACGCAAACCGCGCCGCCGCACGATTACGCCGACCGCTCGATTCTCGACGTTCTGCCGCGAGGGAAAGGGGGCGCCGCGCTCCGCCGACTTATGGAGCTTTGCGCCGAACGCTTGGCCGCGTCGGAAACGAACAAGCGCCGCGTCGAACGGGGCGAACTCCCGGCGACGCAGTGTTGGCTTTGGGGACAGGGGACGCGACCGCGACTCGTTCCGTTCGCCGAGAAATTCGGGTTCGGGCCGGGCGCGATGATCACCGCCGTCGACCTGCTGCGCGGAATCGCTCGCAACCTCGGTTGGGAAGTTCTCGAAGTTCCGGGCGCGACCGGGTACGTCGACACCGATTACGCCGCCAAGGGACGCGCCGCCGCGGACGCGCTCGACCGCTTCGACGTCGTTTGCGTTCACGTCGAGGCGCCGGACGAAGCCGGGCACGAGGGGGACGCCGAGAAAAAAGTCGCGGCGCTCGAAGCGATCGACCGACTAACGCTCCCGCCGATTTTGGAAAAGTTGCGAACGTTCGAAAATTGGCGGCTTTTGATTTCGCCCGACCATCCGACGCCGGTCGCGATCAAAACGCATTCGCGCGGCGCCGTTCCTTGGGCCGTCGTCGGTTCCGACGTCGCCGGGGACGGGTTCGCGACTTACGACGAAACGACCGGGGCCGCGTCGACGCGAGTTTTCGAACGCGGCGCCGATTTGGCCGAACTCTTTTTGAAAGGGAATTTGCAATGAAACGCTTCTTTTCGCTCGCCGTCGCCGCGACCGTCGCGACGCTCGCCCTTTTCGCGTCGAACGCTTCGTTCGTCAAGGCCGCCGACGACGCCGACAAACCGGCTTACGACGCGCTTGCCGAGTCGAAAGCGGACGACGACAAATACGAATGGACGTATCTTTTCGACGGGAAAACGCTGAAAAATTGGGTCGACCTCGAAGACGCGGGCGCCGAAACGCCGGTCGTCGAGGACGGCGCGATCGTTCTCGGAATGGGCGCGTCGTCGACGTCGATCAAGTTCGACGAAGAGGCGGCCGGCTTCAAACTTCCGCGCGAAAATTACGAACTCGAAATCGTTTCGCGCCGCGAAATGGGGACGGACTTCTTCTCCGCGACGACTTTCCCGATCGGCGACGTCAGCGTTACGTTGATCAACGGCGGTTGGGGCGGCGCCGTCCTCGGCATTTCGAACGTCGACGATATGGACGCGTCGCAAAACTCGACCTCGTCGTTTTACAACTTCAAGAACGACAAGTGGTACCGCTTCCGGATTCAAGTTTCGAAACGGGCGCTCCGCGTTTGGGTTGACGACGAAGTCGGAATCGATTGCGTCGTCGAAGGGCGCCGTCTCGGGACGCGCTTCGAAGTGTCTCGTTGCGAACCGCTCGGCCTGACGAGCTGGATTAGCAAGGGCGTTATTAAGGTCGTCCGCTTCCGCGCGCTGACCGACGCCGAGTTGAAAACGCTGAACGAACGAGCCGACGAAGAAGCGAAATTTTTCCAAATCGGCAACTGACGCTTACCGGGGAACGCTCGGTTGGAACAAGACGAACCGAGCGTTTGCCGCGCGCTTCTTAGGGGAACGCTCGGCGGCTGAAACGCGCCCGAAAAAAACGCCCGAACCGACGGAACCTTGCGTCGATTCGGGCGTTTGCTATTTTACTTATTTTACGTCGTTTAAACCGGTTCGATTTCGAACGCTTCTTCGTCGACCCAAAAGCGGGAAAGCTCCGCTTCGAAGTCGGCGTCC
>JAZQAP010000104.1:0-3161 GCA_045545275.1 Thermoguttaceae bacterium
TTTTGCGCCGCTTCGCCGTTCGTCGCGACTTCGCCATTTTGCGCCGCTTCGCCGTTCGTCGCGACTTCTCCGTTTTGCGCCGTTTCTCGCGACGTCGGAACCCAAACGGCGCGGAGGTGCCGCCCGCGAAGCGTCAGCGTCTTCCCTTTATATTTCGGCCCTTGACGGCGCAACTGGAAGTCGACCGCCTCCGCGAACGGTTCCGGCGGCGTTTTCTCAATTTCGCTCGTTCCCCCCGTTCGCCCCGCTTGCCCTGTTCGCCCCGCTTCGCTCGGCTCCAACGCGTTCCAAATCGCCTCGAGCGCGGCGCCGTCCCGACGGTAAATCAGCGGAAAACCGTCTTCGACCCAAGCGTCCGACGGCGCGGTCGACGCGACCTCGCCGTTTTGCGCGACTTGCGCCGTTTGCCTCGTCAACGCCGCTTGCTCGAATCGCCCAACTTGCCCGGCTTTACCGTTTTGCGCTTTCGCCGCGTTTTCCCCGATCGCTCCGACGAGAACGACCGCCGCCGTCGCCGCCGTTCGAGCGACGCGTTTCCAAAAATTTCGATTGATTTTCATCGCCAAATCGAGTATCATTAACAAACGAGCGTTTCGCCGAGCGCCGCCGGACGCCGAACCGCCGCCGCTTTTCGCGCCGCTCGCCCGCTTGTTGTTCGCCGTTGTTAACCGTTATTAATTAATATTGACAAAATTTCCCGAAAATCGCTCCCCTTGCGACGGCGTCGACGTTCGAAGCGTCGGCGCGACAGGACGAAAGCCAATGTCCCGACGCCTCCTTTTTTCCGCGCTTTTCCAACGCTCCGACGCTCGCCGCGACGGCGCCCGTCTTCCATTATACGCCGAAAGGTCGCTTCGCGCAGCCCTCGGCGCCGCGATTTCTTCCGTTTTTTTTCTCGGCGTTTCGATTTCGCCCCTCGAACCGGCCCGCGCCGACGAAGATTGGGAGCGTTTTCTGCAAGCGCTCGACGACCGCGGATACGACGACGTCGCGCTCGACTATTTGCGCCTGCTTGAAAAGTCCGGGAACGCGCCGCCGGAACTCGCCGCCGAACTCGATTTCCGTCTCGGCGTCGCGACGTTAAAATCGCTTTCGACCGCTCCGGCGTCCGCTCGAGCCGACTTGGCGGCGCAGGGTCGCGCTTCGCTCGAACGCTATTTGGCGGCGAATCCCGACTCGCCGAACGCGGCCGCCGCGAACGCCGCGCTCGCGCAGACGCTGATCGACGCCGGAGAACGCTCGCTCGCCGACGCCGGGAAAAAAGGCGTTTCGGAAGACGCGAAGTCGAAAGCGCTCCTCGCCGCTCGGGTCGCGTTCGCCGACGCGAAAAAACCGCTCGACGCCGCGCTCCAAGCCGCTCGAACCCGCGTTCAAGCCGTCCAAAAAGACCCGAAAGCCAAGCAGACCGACAAGCAAGACGCCCGCGCCGAGTTCGTCGACTTGACGCTCCGCGTCGCGAAGTTAACGGCGCAAACGGCGCGAACGTTCCCGGAAGGCGCCGCCGAGCGAACCGACGGTTTGACCAAGGCGCGCGGCTATTTCGCGAAATTTTACGAAACCTATCATCAGTTCCCGGCGGCGTTTGAAGCGCGGTTCAACGAAGCGCAAGTCGCGGCGGAACTCGGCCAAACCGCCGACGCGCTCGCCGCGCTTTCGGAACTCGCCGTCTTGCCTTACGAAGACCGTTATTCGTCGTTGAAGACGCGCGCTTCGCTCCTTGAAGCGGAAATCGCGCTCGCCGGCGACGATCCGGCGCGTTGGATGAGCGTTTTGCAAAAATTCAACGCTTGGAAGGACGCCAAACTCGACGACGCGTTTTACGGCAGCGCCGAAGGCTTGCGTTTTCATCTCTTAACGGCGCGAGCGACGATCAAGCTCGAAGAGTTGCGCCGCTCCGACCGAGACGCGTTCGTCGCCGCCGGTCGCAAAACGTTCGTCGACTCCGACGACCCGACGTACAAACTCCTCAATTCGCCGAAAAAAAATACCGGTTCGAACGCCGTCGTCGTTTTCGCGCTCGAAACGCTTTCGTTCGTCGCCTCCGGTCGCGGAGCCGCCGCGCTCGAAGCGGAAGAACTCCTCAAACATCCGCTCTTCGAAGGAATCGACCGTTCGAAATTCTCGTTCGCGCAAAAGGTTAGCGACTTCGCAAGCGCCGCCGACGCCGCGTCGCGCGCCGCGTCGATTTTCGCCCAAACCCGCGCCGACGCTCGCAACGCCGCCCCGGAACTCGCCGCCCAAGCGAACGCCGAAGCGACGAAAGCCGCCGAAACCGCCTATCAAGCGTTCCAAACCGCGTTCGGATACGTCGACGACAAGACGCCGCAACCCGAACTCGACGCGCTAAAATACCGGTTCGCCGTCCTTTGCTTCTCGACCGAGCGTTTCGACGACGCGTTCGCCGCCGCCGACGAACTCGTCAAAAACCGCCCCGACTACGCCGACGCGCCGCAAGCCGCGACCGTCGCGCTCCGCGCTCTTCAAGCGTCGAACGCGAAACTCCGTTCCGAAGCCGCCGACGACGAAACGTTGAACGCCGCGTCCGCAAAGCTCGCCGAATACGCCGCTTACGTCGTCGAACGTTGGAGCGCGGCGACCGACGCGGCGAGCGTCGCGGTCGTTCAAGAGGCCGCGCTCGTTCGAACCGACGCCGCGGTCGCGTCCGGCGATCTCGACGGCGCGCGAACCCTTTTGGAGCAAATCCCGGAAAACTCGCCGCGACGCGCCGTCGCGGAACTGCGCCTCGGCTCTCTCCTTTGGAAAACTTGGAACGAGCGGAAAGTCGCCGCCGACGCGCAAGCGGAAATCGCCGACGCCGCCAATCCGACCGCCGCCGCGGAAGCGGAAGCCGCCGACGCCGCGCTCGCCGAACTTCGCGACGCCGCCGAAAAGACGCTTCTCGCCGGTTTGCAGCGGAAAATCGCCGAGTCGAATCGTTCTAAAACCGATTATTTGGCGATTTACTCCGCGTTCCAACTCGCCGAAATTTACGAGCGCGCCGGAAACGTCGCCGACGCCGAAAAATGGTTGACGCACCCGGACTTCGGCCCGCTCGCGGTCGTCGAAGCGGCTCTCGACGCCGCCGCGTCCGAAACCGCGTCGCAAGACGGCGAAAACGGCGAAACGTCCCACGCAAACGCCGGAAACGGCGAAAACGGCGG
>JAZQAP010000105.1:0-21379 GCA_045545275.1 Thermoguttaceae bacterium
ATGAACAGGATAGAACGCGCCGCTCGTCGTCCCGATTTTTTGACGTTCGACGAAACCGCCCAACTGCTGCGAACTTCAAAACCGACGCTCCGAAAATGGATTCAACGAGGGCTCGTTCCCGGAAAAAAAGTCGGACGAAAACGGTCGATTCCGCGCCCTCCGCCGGAAACTCTTTACACGACGTCCCAACGCATCTAACGTTACAGCGCGCAATCATTCATTAACAATGAGCTTAAACGCTATCAACGTTGAAGAAAGAAGAATAAAAAAAGGAATTTCGCGCGTCGTTCGTTTTAGGCTCGGAAGGCAAGAAAACCGTTGAGATTTTTCTCGACTCCGCTTACTCGCGCCGCGACGCCGAAGACGCTCGACGTCGCCCGTCTCGGATTTCCACGGCGAAAAAACTCGACGAACCGCTCGACCGGAAAACGCGGCTTTACTTCGAGTCGGCGCCGCCCGACCTCTTGAAGCGGTTCGTCGCGCTCGGCTTCAGTCCGGCTCGCGGCGCTTCAAGGGTCGTCGACGTTTGGCAAACGTTCCAAGCGGCGAAAAGTTCGACGATTTTAAGCCTCGGCGCAAAATCTTGTCTTCGCTCGGTTTCGCGCTTACTTTCCGGAATCGATTCGTTTCGACGAACCGACTCGAACCACGGAAGCGGTTCGAGATTTCGCGACGAACTAACGAAACGTTAGCGTTCCGACGGTCGCCACACGATCGCCGGTTTGCGAACGTTCGGAGCCGCTTGGATTTACGGTCGAACGCCGTTGCGCCGCAAAGAATCCGTTCTTGGCGGTCGCTCGCGGTTCGACTTCGAACAAAGCGCGCGACTTTCAGGTTCCGGCCGATTGGGCGGAGCGGATTTTCGCCGCTTGCCCCTCCCAAAATTGGCGAACGCTCTTCGCGCTTTGGCGGTTCGGCGGTTCGCCGGATTGCGTCAACAGAAGCCGACGTCTTGACTCGCCGTTTTGATTCGGTCAAATTGCACGCCGGGCGTTTGATTGTTTTCGCGCCAAAAACGGAACGTTACAAAAATAACGGCGTTCGGGAAGTTCCGATCGCGCCGATTTTGAGGCGCGAATTGGTCGCCCATTTGAAAACTATGCCGCAAGACGAAGATTTTTTGATTTACGAAAATCGACGCAAAGCGTTCGATTCCGGATTCAGAAAAATCATTTTTGCCTCCGGTTTGAAAAAACAGCCTAAAACATTCAGAATCATAAACGCTGCGATCTAGTTGAGAAAACGACTGGATCGCCGACAACATTCCCGCGCGCTTCGTCGCCGAGCGGTTCGGTCATTCGGTAAAAACGCAGGAAACCTATATTAATAACGGAGTTTTGCCCGAATTTTTCGACCGCGTAACTCAAAAAGAACCGCGTTTTTTTTGACCCGCCGTTTCGTGGGGGCGTTCGCAGCGTTTTTGGAGGAAAAACAGCGAAAAAGTAGGGAAAATAACGAAACGCCGTTTCGGGCGCTTTCGCTTGCAAAAACGCGGGAAACCCCGTAAAAATAGGGATAAAAAAAGCCTCGAACGTCTCCGTTCAAGGCTTGGCAAGTAGGGGCGGTAGGACTCGAACCCACGACCAAGGGATTATGAGTCCCCTGCTCTAACCGACTGAGCTACGCCCCCGAAAAGTGAAAGGTCGAGACAAAAAACGTCGACCGAGACGCTTTACATTTTAACACTTTTTTTTCACGCGTCAAGGGGAGGGTTTTTTATTTTCTCAACGCCGCCGATCAAGAGCCCCCACTCGCGACGACGTTTGAAAAAACGTTTCTCGTCGCGTTCCAACGACCGACGTCCAAACGCCGAAACAACGCAAGTTACACGCTCGAAAAGCTCGTCGCGTCAACCGACGTTCGCCGTCGACAGTTTTCGCATCGTCCGAATAATCGGTAAAATCGCTAAAAGTCGTTCGTTCGCGTCGCTGTACCGGCGCCGCTCGATAAAACGCCCGAACTCGCCGTTCCGCGATCCGTCGCTTTCGAAACCGCCGCTCCGCCGCCGCGGGGAACCCAAATTGTCGCGCGACGTCCGCTGAAACTCGCGTCTTGCGCTGCTTGCGCGTTTTGCCCCGTTTTTTTATCCGGCGCAATTTGTCTACTTTCGCCAAACCGACGACTTCGCTCGCCGCGAACGTTCGAGGTTTCGTCTTGCGCGAAGTCAAAATCGCGCGCCGCGGTCGTCTCGACGCGTCGTTCCCGCCCGTCGACCGTTAAATTTCCTCTATTTTGCGCATTCTTCGCCTCGCGTCCCCAACTTCGAACGCCGTCAAACGCTTCGCCAAGCGTCGTTTTCCAGTTGGAAGCCGTCGACGCGTCCCCTTCAAGGTTCTGCGCGCGCGCCGTCGTTTCGACGGAAACGGTTCGACTCGCTAGCATTTCTTCTTGTCGATACTTATCGAAGTCGCGTAATTTAGGAGTTTTCGGCAATTGCGCCGGTCGATTCGCCGCGTCCCAAGCGCCAATCCAAGCGACCCATTCGAGCTGTAAATCGCCGAGCGAACGTCCTTCGTAATACCGCCGAAGCGCCCCGTTCCAGTCGTTTGTGCGCGCGCCTTCCTTCGCGAACTCGACCAAACGCCGCCGCCCGCCGATCAAAATAAGGTACTCGCAAACGGAAAACGACTGCGAATAGAACGGCATCAAATCGACCGGATACTCCTTCATCGCCACCATATCGTTGAACGCAATCCCTTTGCGCGAATGAAGATAATCCACCAACATCGTCCGATAGTTCGTTCGTTCGGCGTCCGCTTCGACCGAGGTCGCCATTCCTTCGTCGATCCAACGCGGAGCCGGCGCTTTTAAATACGACGCTAAAATCGTATGCGTAATTTCGTGCGGCAATACGGAATCGAGGACGCGCGCCTCCGAACCCTGCGCCGTCATTTTCCAATCGAAAACCTCGTTGTTACAATAAGTAAAGACTGTTTCGCCGCCCGGGCCAAGCGACTCGCCCGTTTTAACCGTTACAACGCAAGGATTCGACCAATTCGGCAAAACTTCGCCAAGCCATAAAATCGCCAAATCTTTACGATATTGTTCCGCGGCTTCGCCAACTTGACGCGCAAAAACGGCGGAATCCGCATGAACGATAAAATTTGACGTTCGAAAGGTCGCCGCCAAGGCGTCCGACGACGCTAACAAGAAAAACGTCGTCCCTAAAACGCTCGCAAGAAGCGAAACGCGCCTTACGTTTCTTCCAAACGACGCCCCATAACGACAAAATCGCTTCATTCCTCCGACGCCGCTTAGATTCGCGCGATTGTCGACGGAAGTCGCCCAACGATTTTTCAACCGTTTCGAAAGAAGTCGAGCTTCCTTGCTCACCCAAACCTCCTGTTTACCTTCTTGCGCGCCGAGGTCATAACCGTTACGATCGTTATTTTGCGCTTTTCTTACCGTTTCTACGGCAAGCGCGTTCGCAATCCGTCGCGAATTAGCCCCGCTTTCCTAACGCCTCGTTCCGAGGCGGCGGAGCGTTAACGAGCGCTCGGGAAGGCGTTCGCCGTCCCCGCCCCCGACGCGACGAATACTTTACAGAAAATTACGAAATCAAGGAAGAGCGTTTTAAGAAAAAAGCCGAAAATTGTCAAAAAAACTTAAAGTTTTTCTCGCCGCGCGTTGTCGATAATTTATTCTACGCCGATAAATCAAACAAAACCGCAACTCCAGACCACAAATCGACCAACGCGACAAAAACTATTCTTAAAACTCGCTTATTTCGATTTCTCGTCGAGTTTTCAAAGATTCAAAAACAGCAAAACAAGCCAACGTTCCCCGCAACGCGTCGCGAACAGGAATCGGCCCTTCCTTTCCGTTTGCCAACGCGTCAAAGAGGGCGGCCATCATCTCTTTTTGCCCCTTATTTTGCCTATTCTTTTTAATTTGACGCCCGCCGGTTGCGTTAAATCTTTCTAAGCGGCAAAAATCGTCCAAAATTTGCGTCGTTCCGCCTTGAAAAACTTCGACGCGCTCTTTCGAGAGCATTTTAGAACCGTTCGAAAAATAATGAATCGTACCGATAGAACCGTTTTCAAAACGCAACGAAACCGATAAAACGTCGTTCAAAAGGTTAGGGTCGGGCGTCGCGGTCGCAAAAACGGCGCAAGGAAGCGAAGAATTGAGCCAACTCAAAAAGTCGACGAAGTGGCAAACTTCACCCAAAACGCGTCCTCCTCCCAATTTAACGTCTTGAATCCAAGATTCCTTGGGAATCGCTCCGGCATTGACGCGATAAATCGCCGACGTCGGCGCTCCGACGGTCAAATTCCGTTTCATTTCAACCGCCAAGGGCGCAAAACGGCGATTAAATCCGACGGTTAAAGTCGGCGTCTTTTTCAATAAAACGTCGTTTTTCTCTTTTTGAAAACGGCTCTCGTCGTTCGATTTCTCTTTACTGCAACCAATTTCTTTATTTTCAAACGCCGCGCATTCCCCTTCCCTTTTCTCTTCGCGTTCCTCGCGCAGCGCGCCGACTTCCTCCAAGGTTCGCCGAATTTCGCCGAATTCGTCGAGCGTCAAACAAAGCGGTTTTTCGACAAAGACGTTTTTGCCGTTTTTTAACGCTTCCAACGCGTATTTTGCGTGCGAATCGTGCCGCGTCGCGACAAAAATCAGATCGACGTCGGCGTTTTGAACGACGTCTTCAATTTTTGAAACGCAATATTGAAAGCGAAATTTTTCCGCAACCCGTTTCGAGGTTGCGCCGCCGTTCGTCAAAACGGCGACTCGCGAAACATTCGCTCGTTTGGGTAAATTAGGCAAAATATTCCCTTGCGCGTAACTCCCGGCGCCGACAAACGCGACGCCCAGCGTCGATTCGGAAAGCGTTCGAGCAAGAAAGCGTTCCGAAACGCCCGTCGCGCCTTTTCGCTCCGTTCCCTCGTTTCCTCCATTCGCCGCAACCTCTACAACCGTCTTATCTTTCCTAATTCGCGCGTCTTTCGATTCAAAAACGGTAATTGGCGAAAAATCGACGTCTTTTTCAACGTTATATTTCAACAAAACGCCTAAAAACGGCTCTTCTCGCCTTAAAATCAAATCATACGCTTTCGGCGATTCCTCAAACAAAAATTCATGAGTCGCCAATTGCTTAACGCTAATTCTTTTCCGAGCCAGCAACTCCTGAAACGCATTCATGTTTCGATTTTCAGTCCAACGCACGTAAGCCGCCGGATACTCTTCGCCGCGTTCCTCGTACCCTAGGTCGTACCGTCCCGGCCCATACGAACAGGACATACGCAACTCCAATTCTTTGCGGTAATAAAACGGATCGCGGTCAAAACCGGTCGGAGCCGCGCCCAACATCACGACGCGTCCTCGTTTGCGCGCAATCTCGCCCGCGAAATTGATCGGATCGAGACTCGACGTTCCGGCGGCGACGATAACCGCGTCGACGCCAAGTCCGTCCGTTCGCGCGAAAATTTCCGAGACGAGCGCCGGCTCGTTCCGTCGCCAAACCGCGTCGCAAGCGTTCGCGGTTCGAGCCGACTCGACCGCCGCGGAGTCGACGTCGATCCCAAAGGTTCGAACGCCGCTCGCTCTCAATAATTCCGCCGCAAGTCGCCCAAGGAGCCCAAGCCCGATAATCGCGCAAGTTTCGCCAATCCGCAAATCCGCTTGACGCGTTCCCTGCAACGCGATCGCCCCCAACGTATTGAACGCCGCGTCTCGCAAATCCGCGTCCGGGCGCAACTTAACGCAAAGATTTTTCGGAACCGCGACGATTTCGGCGTGATTCGCGCACCCGACACCGGCGCAAGCGACCAAGTCGCCGACCGCGAACCCGTCGACGCCTTCCCCGACCGCGATCGCTTCGCCCGCGCAACTGTACCCAAGCGGAGAATAAGCGTCCAATTTTTTCATTACCGCGCGATAAGTCGCGACCGGGCCCTGTCTGCGGAACATTTCGAGAACCGCTTTCGCCTCTTTCGGTCGCTCTTTCGCTTTGGCTATAAGCCCCTTGCGCGCCGATTTTACCGTCGTTCCCTCGGTGCCGGGACTGACCAGCGAATAATGATTTCGCACAAGAATCATACCGGGGTTCAAAAGCGGAACCGGAACCTCTTCGACCGCCATTTTCCCGTCGAATAACTTTTGCGCGAGCAACTCCATCGCCTTTTCCTCTTTCGCCCAACCGATAAAATCGTTAGAAACTTTCAACCGACGCCCAGCGCGTTGTTTTTTTCGTTAAAACCGTTAAACGTCAAACAGAGTTCGTTAAATTATCGACCAACGTTTTTTTTTTATTCAGAGAATAACCGATAAAATCCTTAAAATCGGCCAAAGAATTCCGCCATTTTCCAAAGACGCGCAAACGTCGCCCGTTCGCGCCGTTTTCTTATTAATATTAATAACGTCAAAACGCGAACGAACGTTCGCCGCCGTTCGTCCGGTCGGTTGCGAGTTCGCTTTCCGACGTTATCGAGTCGAAATTTTTAACGGCGTTTTGCCAATTTTTGTCCTAAACGGCTTTTCAACGACGCGAAATTCACAGTCGAGCGCTAAATTTTGAAAATCAAACGCCTTCTCCAATTCGTCCGGCGTCGTTTCGCGACGCGGCGTTACCCAAAAAATCGCGGCGCCGGGCGAACGCTGCTCCACCTGAACGCAACGCGCAAGTTCCCAAGTTTCGCGGCGACACGAGAGGTTCAAATGAGTGATCGAGAACTTTTCCCCCTTTTTATCGACAAGAAAATCGCCGATTCGCCCTTGCAGAATTTCAAACGATTTTAAAATTCCGGCTTCGCTTTCAATAACTTTAACGCCGTCGTCGACGCGGTAACGAATCAGCGGCGACGCAAAATTCCAATACGAGGTGCCGACCAGCGACTCAAAACCGTCGGCGTCGCGAACCGTTTCGCAAAATCCATACGACTGCAGCGGCTCGTAAAGCCCCGAACGACGGATTTCAGGCGCCAAAATCGCGCGCTCGGAATGTCCGTACCAAGAAATCGTCGGTTTTCCGGTCGTTCGCTCGATCGTTTCGCGAAATATCGGACTCGGAAACTCGGACGCAAGAAACGTTCCGCGCAAATTTTCCCGCAACACGTCGAGAACCGTCTTGTTTTCCGTCTCGCAAAACGATAAAAACTCGGAAAAAGCGCTTGGATAACCGCGCAAATATTTAATTTTTCGCACTCTTTTAGGCAAATTCAAAAACGCCTTACACAGAATATCGCGCGAAAAATAAATATTCAAAACGGTCTCGTGTCGAAGCCCGTTGTAAAAAACCGGCGGCGCTTCCGGCTCCAACGCGACGCTTAATTTTAAGTCGGCCTGTTTGAACCCAAGGCGCCCCCATATCCAGTGCATATGCGCCCATTCGTTCCCTATCTGGCGTTTATCGGAGTAAAAAAGAAACGGTTCGCCGCTAGATCCGCCGGTAAAGGTCGCGGAACGTCCCGCGATCTTTCTCGACCGTTTTTCCAAGTCGTACTCTTGCAACATTTCCTTCGTAACGATCGGAATTTTCGCGATATCGTCAAAAGAGCGCAACTCGGCGACGGCAAACCCGTTTTTCGCGTATAAATCTCGATAAAAAGGAACTTCGCGCGCCGCAATCTCGACAACGCGTCGCGTCGATTGAAAAATGAAATCCCGTCTTTCCTCGGGCGACGCTTTTTCCTCAAACCAACGTCGGGTCGCTCGCGCTCGTCGGTAATCGCCTCCAAATCCGGGGCGAACCGAGTAAGGAATCTTCGCCAATTTCGCCCCTATGAAAAAAGGCGTTTTTGTCAACGTTTTCTTCAACAAAGAAACCAGCGCCATTATCTTTATTCCGCAACTTTTTATTTAAAATCAATCGAGCGCGGCCCGGTAAATTTCCATTAACGTCTCAAAATTCTTTTGCGGCGAATAAAGGAGTTCGTACCGACGGCGCGCGTTTTCGCCCAACCGGCGACAGAATTTTCGGTCGGCGATCAAACGCCGCGCGGCGTCGCGAAAATCGTCGATATTTTTCGATTCAAAGAGAAGTCCCGTTTCGCCGTCGACGATCATTTCCCCGCGCCCTCCCAACCGCGAGGCTAAGGTCGGCGTTCGCGAAGCGGCGGCTTCCAGAATCGTCATCGGAAACCCCTCGTACCAAACCGACGGGAAAACGAGAAATTCGGCGCTTTGCATCAACTTTAACGTCTCTTCGCGCGATTTTTCCCCGACAAAACGAACGTTCGACGGCGCGTTTCGCCGCATCGCCTCCCTCTCGGGGCCGTCGCCGACGACGGTCAAAGGAAAATCGACGCCGCGCCAAGCCTCCGTTAAAAAACGCCCCCCTTTTTCCGACGCAAGACGTCCGACAAAAATCGCGCCGCTTCTTTTCCCGTCGACGGTCGTTTTTTCGTCGTTCTCCGTCGCGTTCGACGCGTTTTCCTCCGCGCTCCTCGCTTCAAAGTCGCCGCGTTCGTTCTTTTGAAGCGGGTCGAAAATAAAATTCGGCTTAACTTTTATTCGTTCGCTCGGAAGTCCGCCTTCGACAAACTTCCTTTTTGAAAACTCCGTTAACGCGACAAATATATCGACGTTCCTTAAAACGGCGTCTTTCGTGCAAAAATAAAGAAGCCCCTGCGCGATTCGCGTCGTCGTTTTTGAAGCGCAGCCCTTTCGCCAAAAGATTCTCGTCGGTCGTCTTCGCAAACACTC
This sequence comes from Thermoguttaceae bacterium, assembly GCA_045545275.1. Classification (GTDB taxonomy): domain Bacteria; phylum Planctomycetota; class Planctomycetia; order Pirellulales; family Thermoguttaceae; genus RUG369. The sequence goes on from JAZQAP010000105.1 coordinate 8,647, forward strand.
TTCGCAAATTTCGTCTCCGCGACGCAGCTGCCCTCCCGGACACACCAAACGATAATTATGCAGCGTTAAAACAGTCTTGACGCCGCAATCTTTCGCCGCTTTGAAAATCGACGGAGTTAACACATATTTATAATTGTGAACGTGAAGTATTTGCGGACGATTTTCTTTGATTAAATCGACAACTTCGCGATAAACTTCGTTCGCTCCGCTCAAACGAAAGGGAAACGTCGCTTTTTTTAGCGCGCTCCACTTTGCGATCTCCGCGTTGCTCCGTTCGTAAGTCGTTACATTGCAACCGTTTACTTTTAAAAGGGTCGTCTCTTGTTCGAAAACCGTCGCTTCGCCGCCGGCGGCTCGGTCGCCGTAAAAATTATGCGCGACTAAAACTCTCAATCCCACGTCGATTCTCCGATCGCCAATCCGCGGCTCGTCCCTCAATGAAAACACGTTTCAAAAGCGAACTTAACCCGCGCTCGCTTCGCGCGACGCGCCGGCGTCTCGCTCTTCTTCCGACGCATCGTCGTCTTCGTATTCTTCGTCGTCGTTCTCGCCGGCCTCCCACAACGCGTCGTTCCAAATCGCGTCGTTCGTCAAACGACTTTGCTCCCAAAGCGCTTGTTTCACGCGAACTTGCGAAATAAGATAATATTGCGTCGAAATCAACATAAAATAGACGTAAGTCGCTTGAAACATCCCCGTAAACAGCCCCGTTAACGCGACAAAAACGGGCGTCGCGGTCAAAAAGTATTTTTCCACCGCGTATTTCGGGGCGTATTTGCGCAACCCCAACACCGAGCAAATCGCCCAAACGCAAAGCGCGGCGCCTACGATCCCATAAGCGATCGCAAAGTCGAGAACGTCGTTATGCATCCCGATGCGCGAGCCGATCTCTTCGTACATCATCTCTTGCGTCTGAAAGACGCCGCGCCCAAACCACAAAACGGCGCTCGACGGCGGGTCGGCGAGACATTTTCCCGCGATCTCGATCATCGCGACCCGCCCGCTCCCTTGGTCGTCGACCACCGCTTCCCAACGCGTCGCGAATCGACTCCCAAAACTGGAAGCGATAAACGCCCCGAAAACGATCGCCGCCGCCAACAACGCGCACGCCGCCTTGAACCGTTTTTTACGCAAACACGCCAGCAAAACGCAACAATAAGCGACCGCGAACCCCAACTGAGAAGCGCGGTTATAACTGCATAAAACAACGACGATTCCGGCCAAACCGCTCGCCGCGTACATCAACTTAAGCCGTCGTTTCGTCAAAAACCAATACGCCGAAAGCGCGATTCCCAACACAACGAAAGCGACGACGGCTTTTCCCGAAACGTTGGCCGACCCCGTCGTCGCCTCGACGCTCGTATAGGTCGAAGCGACGCCGCTTCGCAATCCCCAGAACGTTCCCCAAATCGCGAAACCGCATTGAAAAAGGACGCCGAACCAAAACGATTTCGCGAAACGCTCCCAAAACGCCGGCTCCAAATCAACGCGACGCAATGTCGCGGCCAACCAAAACCACGATAAAAACCGAGCGCTGCAAACGATTTCGGAAAGCTGATTTACCGGCGCGTAAAACAACGCGAAATAAACCGACGCGCAGGTAAAATAAACGAGCGATATTGTCCAAACGTCGACATAACTCTTTAAGCTCCGCGCCTTGCGTCGAAAACGCCATAAATAGGTCAGCGCTAAAATCGGCAAAACTTGAAAAAGTTGAACAACCAGCGTGCCCGCCTCGGTTCCGTTCAAAAAGAACTGAATCACAACGGGATACGCCGCCGCGTAAAAACACAAGACGTTCAACGCGACGCCTTTTAACGAAACGCCGTTTTTTGAATATCGAGCGTCCATCTATCGTTTTACTTTCATCGTTTCCACAACGTTTATCGACGCGACAAATCGTCGCCCTTAAATTTTACGCGCTAGTCGGCCAGCGGTTCCCAAAGCGCCGACCAATCCGAACGAAGCCGCTCCTTCGAAAAACGCGCCGAACTCTCCAGCGAAAATTCGTTAACGTTATCCTTCGTCGGCAAGTTCAAGGCCTCGCAAATCGCCCGCGCAAAGTCTTGCGGCTCGCGAGTTTTCACGATAAAACCGTTTTTCCCGTCGACGACCGTTTCCGCAACGCCGCTAACGTTTGTCGCAACGATTCTTTTACCGCACGCCAGCGCCTCCGTCGAAGCGACCGACCATCCCTCGCGCAACGACGAAATCAGGTACAAATCGCACGCGGCGAGACGTTTCCTCACTTCGCTAGGAGGCAAAAAGCCTTCGATCCTCGCCTCGTCTTGAAGCCCCAACTCCCGGACGCGCTTTTCAATTTTAGCGCGATCTTCGCCGTCCCCGACAAAAACCAATTTCGGTTTCGGAAAAATTTTTTTCAAAACCGCCAAAGACTCCAACGCTAAATCCCAACCTTTTAGCCAAGAAATACGCCCGGTAATCAAAAGTCGGGGATAATTTTCTTCCCATCCCAACTCGCGCCGCTCCGCCAAACCGTCGGTCGGATAAAAAACGTCGGGATCGAAACGCGTCGGAAACGATTCGAGCGTCAGCCCTTTCAACAGCTCCTCGTTTTCCCGCTCAAAACGCTCGGTCGTCTCCTTATCGGCGGCCGCCAAAAGCAAGTCGGGCCTTAACTCCGTTAAATTCGTCAACATACGACGATGAAACCAAGCGCCTAAAAAACGGTAGCGTTCGTATCGCGAGAACTCGACCGGATTATTCAAACCGGCGAAGCGATAGCAGACCGACCCCCATCGATACTTTTTCAAAACGCCCAAAAGCTCGGGAGAGTCGCAAAAAACATTTTTTGTCTCAATCTTGCATATTTCCGACAAATATTTTTTAATCAAAGCGCGAAAAACAACGCGTCGCGGAATCAGCGGAGCGCGACTCTTATTTTTAGGCGCGTAAGTCCCGATATTAAAACGCCAAATCGGAGTTCCCTTCCACTCTCCCAAGATCCAGCGCCCCGTCGGAATATCGTCGACTTCGGCGGGCGACACGACGGCAAAACGATCGCCAAACGCTTCTAGCGCTTGCTTTGCGAACGCGGTTTGACCTCCGCGCGGACCGCCCCACGGATCGCCGGGCGAAATATAAATCGCTCGCGGACGCGGCGCAAGGCCTTCCTTACCGTCTCTATCCATATTTTCCGCCTCGACTTAACCTATTGTTTCCCCCCTGCCGGGTCAAGCGCGTTTTTTATCCTTTTCGGACGCGACCAATTTATCGTCGTTATCGGCAAAACAGAAAGGATAAATCCAGCAAATATTCTTTTTTTCGCAAAATCGTTATCGTCGTTAAATCCTTTTCAAACGCCGCCGACGTCGTCGTTTATTCAACCGCGCGCCCGCTTCGACGGAACGTCTTCGCTCGCGTCAACTTTTCGCCCGGCGTTTTTAAGCGCAAGCGCTCGTTTTATAACTCCAACGCACAAAACAAGATAAAACAACTGCGCCGCCAACGACGCGCCCGCCAAACCAACCGCCCCGCCGCCGCGATTCAACGTTTGCCAAGCGGCGATCAAAAAAACGCAGCCGTAAATCGCGTTCAAAAAGAAACCGCTCCAAATCGCGCCCAAACTCGTCAAAGCGCTTGCGCAAACGTTGCAAACGCTAAGGATAACGCCTACCCCCAACAACACGATCAACGTCGCGACGCCCGTTTCAAACCCTTCGCCCATCGCCCGCATAATCCAAGGCGCCGCCGCCCCAACCGCGACCGCGATCGACGTCGCCATCGCCAAATTAACGCAAGCGTTGCATTTTAGCGTTTTAAAATACATCTCCTTGTCTTTTAAAGCGTTAAACTCCGTTAACGTCGGCAAAAGGGTTTGAGTCGCGATATTCGGTAAAAAGAGTATCGCCGTTTGAATTTGTCGAGCCGTTTCAAAAATCGCAACTTCCGTAATTCCGTTATTTTGGCTAGCCAACCAAATCGTCGTAACCGTTCCGAGCATACCGGTCGTTACGGAAGTCAACGTTTGCGGAAGACAAAAATTCCACAAAACGCTTCTTTCTTGCCAAAATTCGGCGAAACGATAACGAATTCCATGTTTTTTTAACTGAAAATAAACAAAACAACTATTAATCAAACAATTCAAAAAAGCCCCGGACGCAAAGCCGACGATCGCGCCGGAAAGCCCGCCCCAATACGCGCCCAAAAGAAAAAAAGGTATCGAGCCCAAGCCGCTCGCCGCCGACGAAATCGCCAACCCTCGAAAAGCCTTAAACCCCGACATCACGCCGGCTTGCACGCTAACAAAAGCGCTCAAAACCAATAAAATCGAACTCAATCGCGCGTACGGAATCAAACGCTCGCCGTCCGGGATCCCGGCGTACAAACGCGGCGTCGCCCAACAAAAAAGCGCGGCGACCAACACGCTCGAAATTAAAGAAAAGATATAATTTAACGCGATCACGCGACCGACGCGCTCCTTGTCGGTCGCCGTCAATTCGGCGACGTACTTGATCGCCGTTCGGCCCATCCCAAAGCTCGCCAAAACGACGAAACCGTTCACCGTCGTCCGAATCAGACAAAACTCGCCGTATACGACCGCGCCAAGAATATTTGCGACGCAAACCAGAGAAATCAAAGTCCCCGCGCGAACCGCCAACGACGCCAAGGTCAACCAAAAGAAACCGTCCAAAAATCGCCCGGCTAATCGAGACGAGAGCAAACGGTCGCCAAGCCTTTTGCTAAAAGGCGTCGCAACGTTGCGCCGCTCGACGCGTTCGCCGTTAGAAACGCCGTCGTTTTCCCCCTTCGCTTCGTCTTGCCAAACCTCGCGCGCCATCGTCAATTCGTCGTCCGACCGTTTAATTATTGCAACCGTTAATTATTACCGTTTTTTCTCGTAAACGGCTTAACAAAAAACAAGCGAACGAAAACCTCCGCGGCAAAATACGCCAGCAAACGACAACGCCAAATACGACTCGGCTGTTTCAACAAACGATAAAGCCATTCGAGATTCATTTTTTGCCACGACAAAGGCGCTCGCTTAACCGTTCCCGCGAACGTGTCGAGCGTCCCTCCCACCCCGAGGCAGAGCCCGACCTTTGTCCGAGCGGCGTGTTCGGCAATCCAGCGTTCTTGGCGCGGACTCCCCAACGCGACCAAAAGAACGTCGGCGTTAGAGTCGGCGATCTCTTGCGTCAACGCGTCCATTTCCTCCGTTTTAACATAGCCGTTCCGCCGTCCGACCACGCGAATATCGGGATATCGACGGCGCAACTCGGCGACGGCGGCGACGCTCGCTTCCTCTTTAGCCCCGAAAAAAAAGAGGTTAAGTCCCTCGGCGCCGCTTCGAGCGCAAACGGCCTCGGCGAGGTCGGCGCCCGGCACCCGTTCGATTTTCCGCCCGTTCAAAAGTCGCGACGCCCACGCGACGCCAATTCCGTCCGGCAAGGCAAGCGACGCGTTTTCCACAAATCGGGCAAGTTCGGGGTTTTGACGAATCGCGAACGTTTTTTCCGGATTTATCGCGACCGCGTAACTCGCCGTCGTTCGATCTTTCGCCAATTCCACGGCGCGTTCCAAAGCCGTCGACGTCGTCAACGCGTCGACCGGAACTCCGAGAACGCGCGTTCGTTCGATCGTATCGGTCGCCATTTTTCACCTCGCTTATACCGTTTCCGTGCCAATAACGCGAATCTGTCGCCGTTTAAATAAATCAACGACATAAATTTTACCGTTTTTGTAGATTACAACATTTTATTAGATTTTATCGGCTAGGCTAGCGGGGGGACGTTAAAAATCTTTGAAACGTTTCTTCCTAATTTCCCTCGGAACGCGGCGTAAATTCCGGACGTTTTGCCTTCAAATCGTCTTTCTCTTACTTACCGACGTTCCTTTCTTCGCTTCGGCCTTGTTTTACGCCGCGTTTTCCTAGATTCGCCGCCGTCTCGGACGCGACGCGGAAAAGTTTTTGGAAAAAATCCCCAAATTCGAGAATTAAATTCTTGCGTTCGCGTTAAAAATCTGTTAAAATTAACGACGGAGCGCGAAAAGGGCTTTCGCGCCTGTTTTACCGTTCGTCGCGCGCCGTTCAAGCGCTCGAACGACAATCGTTTTGCCCTATATATTAATATAGCGTCGGTCGCGCTTGTTTCGCCGTTTGCGACGTCGTCGATAATTTCGGCTCAAGCGACGACGCGATCGTATTTTTTGAGGATGCGTTATGAAAAAATCGTTCGTCTCCGCGCTCGCCGCTCTCCTTCTCGCCCCGGCTTTCTCGTTCGCTCAAGACGCCGCTTTCCCGCCTCTCCCGTCGACGCCGACGGTCGCGCACCGCGGCTTCTCCGCCGCCGCGCCGGAAAACACCCTTTCGGCGGTGATGGCCGCGATCGAAGTCGGCGCGCAAGGTTGCGAATTCGATATTTACCAATCTAAAGACGGCGTCGTCTACCTCAACCACGACGGCAACCTCAAACGCACGACCGGTCTCGCCAAATCTTGCGGCGAAGCGACGTTCGACGAACTCCGCAAACTCGACTTCGGCGCTTGGAAAGGCGAACAATTTAAAGGCGAAAAACTCACGACTTACGACGAAGCGCTCGCCGTTCTCAAATACACCGGCACCCGTCCGATCGTCGAAGTCAAAGCGAACGGTTTCGAAGACAAAGTCGTCGAAGGTCTCCGCCGCTTCGACCTGATCGAAACCGCCGTCGTCATCGACTTTAGCGCCAACCGCGTCAAGAAATATCGCGAACTCGAACCGAAACTTTGCTCCGCTTGGCTCACCGGCTTGAACAAGAACGAAACTCGCCAACAATGCGCGCAACGCATTATTAAAACGTTGAAAGAAATCGGCACGAACGTCGTCGACGTCCACTACAACGCCGTCGACGCCGAATTCCTCAAAACGCTGAAAGACGCCGGTATTCGCGTGATGTGCTGGACGGTCAACAACCCGGCCGACATTCAACGGATGGTCGACCTCGGCGTCGAAAGCATCACGACCGACCGCCCCGACCTCGTCCTCGAAGCGCAAAAGAAAGCCGCCGCGAAATAAGCGAAACGCTTTCGGTTTCCTCGACGCGTCGCGTTGAACGTCGCCGTTTTCCGGTTCTTTCGATTCCGGTTCGGTTCGTTCCCGCGTTGGCGACGCGTCGAACGTTTTACGAAACGTCGCCCCGCTCGACCGTTAAATCTTGCCGATTTTAACGCGTCGAGCGTCGGCGTTTTTGTTATTTCGTTTAAAACGCGACGATTACCGCCTTTTTATCTTGCGGCTCCGGACGCGTCGGGCGCCCGGCGTCGCGCGTCGTCGCGAACCAAGCGGTCGAATCGCCGGTTTAGTTTGTTAAAAGTCGTTATGAAAAAACCGCTCTCCGTTTTCTCGGTCGCCGCGTTCGCGCTTTCCCCGTCGAGCTTGTTCGCTCAAGAGACCGTTTTCCCGCCCCTTCCGTCGACGCCGACGGTCGCTCACCGCGGTTTTTCCGCCGTCGCGCCGGAAAACACGATTTCGTCGATGATGGCCGCCGTCGAAATCGGCGCGCAAGGTTGCGAATTCGACCTTTACCAATCGCAAGACGGCGTCGTTTACCTTATTCACGACGTCAATCTCAAACGCACGACCGGTTTCGACAAGAAATCAGACGAAGCGACGTTCGACGAACTCCGGCGGCTCGACTTCGGCGCTTGGAAGGGCGAAGAGTTTAAAGGCGAAAAACTAACGACTTTCGACGAAGCGCTCGCCCTCCTTAAATTCACCGGAACCCGGCCGATCGTCGAGGTGGCGGACGACGGCTTCGAAGCCCAAGTCGTCGACGCGCTGCGCCGTTTCGATCTTGTCGAAACCGCCGTCGTCATCGACTTTAGCGAAGAACGCGTCAAAAAAATGCGCGCGCTCGAACCGAAACTTTGCGTCGGTTGGCTTACCGGCCTACGTCGGAACGAAACGCGCCGAGAATGCGCCGAGCGCATTATTAAAACGCTAAAAGATTGCAACACGAACGTCGTCGACGTTCATTTCGCCGCCGTCGACGCGGAATTCCTTCAAATTTTGAAGGACGCCGGAATCCGCGTCATGTGTTGGACGGTCAACAACCCGGCCGATATTCAACGGATGGTCGATCTCGGCGTCGAAAGCGTTACGTCCGACCGCCCCGACCTCGTCCTCGAAGCGCAAAAGAAAGCCGCCGCGAAATAAGCGTCGTCGTCTTTCGAGCGTTAAATTCCACCGATTTTAACGGCGGCGAGCGGCGTTGTTTTCGCCGTTTTGCTAAATTTTACCGATTACAACAATTACAACGCTATTTTACCTGGGAGAAACCCGACGTGCCGCCTCGCGACCCGCTCGACTTATCGTTCGACGCTTTCGAACGCCGCGTTCTTTTCGAAGACGGACGCCTTTTAGTCGTCGACAAGCCCGCGGGAATCGCGACGATGGGCGCGTCGGCGGGCGAAACGTCGCTTTTCACCTTGGCGCAACGCTATATTAAGGTAAAATACGAGAAGCCGGGCGCGGTTTATCTCGGCGTCGTCAGCCGACTCGACCTCCCGGTTTCCGGCGTCGTCGTTTTCGCTCGCAATTCGAAGGCGGCTAAGCGGCTCAACGAGCAGATTCAAGCGCGAACCGTTCGCAAAATTTATCAAGCGTTGGTCGAAGGCGCGCTCGAACCGCCGGAAGCGAAATGCGTCGACTTCATTTGCGAAGACCCGAAAAGCCGCAAACTTTGGATTCCGCGTTCGGCGTCGCCCGACTATTTACGCCGACTCGGAGCTAAGGAAGCGCGCTTAACCTACCGCCGTTTAGAACGTTACGCCGCTTCGACTCTTGTCGAGGTCGAACTGGAAACCGGTCGCAAACACCAAATTCGGCTCCAACTTTCCAAACGCGGCGCACCGATCGTCGGCGACGGCAAATACGGCGCCCGCCCGATTCCGGAACGCGGAATCGGTTTGCACGCGTCGCGGCTCGAGTTGACGCACCCGACTTCCGGCGAACGTTTGACTTTTGAATCGCCGCGCCCGGCTTGGTGGGATCGACACGCCCGTTAAGTTCGACGCCCGTCAGCGCTAACGCTTTTACGCGAAGGCGTTAGCGAAACCGTTCGCCGCCGACTTACGCCGACTTGCGCTAAGGTCGACGGCGCCGCGTTCGTTCGCGTCGTCCGTTGTTGTTCGCGTTTTTCCCTTCCGTTTTGAGGCGCCGTATGTTTTTCCCCTCTTTATACGATCGCTTGCGACAGAGCGAATTGGTTCCCGCGGATAAACTGACGCGAATCTTCCAACATTCTTGCGACGCCTTTCAAAAAATCAAACAAGAGGACGGCGGCGCGCCGGGCTCCGACGCCGAGCTTCCGCCCGACGATTCGACCGATTTCGACCTTAATCTCCCCGACCTTCCTTCGGCGAGCGCCGCGCCTCGGCTCGACGCTTTCGAAACCTTTTTTCTCGCCGAATTACAACGAGAAAAGGCGATCAACGCTTGGCAAGCGGAGCAACTTCGCAACGGTCGCGCTCGCTTTTCTCTCGGCGCTTATCGAATCGTCGACCTCTTGGGTCGCGGCGGTTACGGGAACGTTTTTCTCGGTCGCCTTCGTTCGAACGACTCCAACCGCGACCGAACCTTCCCTCGTTTTGCCGGCGACGTCGCCGTTAAGGTGCTTCCGCTCGCCGCCGCGTCGGAATCCGCGCAAATAAAATTTTTGCACGAAATCGACGTCGCCAAACGATTAAAGCACAAGAATTTAGTCCGCCTTCTCGACGCGTCGAAAGACGCCGCCGTCCATTACGCGGTTTACGAATACGTCGACGGCGGCGACGCGCGCGGTCTCCTTAACCGTTTGGAACGTCTTCCTTTCCGAGTCGCGGCCTATATCGTTTCGGAAACCGCGAAAGCGCTCGATTATCTCCATTCGCTCGGCGTCGTTCATCGCGACGTTAAGCCCGGCAACATTTTATTAATGAAAACCGGCGAAGTCAAGCTCGCCGACTTCGGTTTTATTTCGCCGATCGTTCCGTTTTCGCCCGACGCGCGCCTTTCTCCGCTGGGCGCGATTCTCTCCGCTTGGGAAGCCGACGTCGCCGAACGTCTTGCGTCCGGTTCGGAGTCGCCGTCGAGCGCCAAAACCGTCAAGCGAAAAATCAAAGGAACGCCCGATTATCTCGCGCCCGATCAAATTTCAAATCCCGGCGAACCGTCTCCGCTTTGGGACGTTTATTCGCTCGGTTGCGCTTTTTACTTCATGTTAACCGGCGTCGTCCCCTTTCCTTCAAACGACTCCCGCGACAAATTGACCGCGCACTTGCGCAGCAGCGTTCCCCCGGAACCGGCGACGTTCGATCCCGGTATTCCGCTCGAAATTTCGCAATTGACGATGCGCATGTTGGAACGCGCTCCCGAGCGTCGCGTCGCGTCGGCGCAAGAAATTGTCGACGCGCTCGCCCGTTGGCTCCCGTCCCTTGCCGACGTTCGGGAAGCCGACTTACTTTCGTCGATCGTTCGCCGCGACGCGGAGAAGAATTTTTGGACGCCGGAAAATCTCGCCGCCGTTTTCTCTCGCCCCGTCGTTTCCCAGTCCTCTCGTTTAGCCGACGCCGACGTCCCGCGCTCTCGTTTTTCGCTATTCGGCAAATCCTCGAAGGCGGCCAAACCTTCCCGATCGACCGACGCAAAAGGCGAAAAAATCCGGCGCGACTTTGACGAAACGTTGCGGTTGGAGCAAAACCCGCCCCTCCGAACGACTTTTGAAGATTTTGAAAAATCGGTCGCCGAATCCGCCGCAAACTTTGAAGCGGCGTTCGAGTTTGTCGAAGAAGCGTTCGAATCGGCGCAAAACCCCGCGCCGGACTCCTTTGCGGTCGCGCCGGCGACCGAAAACGCGTCCCCGCCCGAGCCGCCCCTTCCGCCCTCTCCCCCTTGCGCGCCGCCGCCGACCGACGTCTTGTTCCCCGTTCCGCCGGAGCGACGCCCTCCTTCCGAACCGCTCGACGCTCCGGAATCGTTCGACGCGCAAACCCAACAATTGGAACGTTTAAACGCAACGCTGTTACGTCGCGTTCTCATTCCGCTCCTTGTCGCGACGGGCGTCGTCCTATTGCTCGCGCTTGTCGACGCGTTCGCCTAACTCGCGTTCCTCCCGACGTTTTCCGCCGTTCGAAACCGCGACGTTCCCTCGTTTCCAACGCGAAGCGTCCGACCGTCGCGCTCGCCCTTTCCCCGTTTTTCAATCCTCCCGTTCCCCGCTTGCCGACGCCGCGCCGTCGCCCGCCTAGTAGTCCAATGAAACGCTCCGCCGCCTCCCCCGACCTTGCCGAGTGCGAACGCCGCCTCCGTTACCGCTTCTCCGACCGTTCGCTCCTCAAAAAAGCGTTGACGCACTCCTCCTATTCCCCCGTTCACATCGATTCTAACGAGCGGCTCGAATTCCTCGGCGACGCGGCGCTCGGCCTTGCCGTTACCAATATGCTTTACCGTATGTTTCCTAACCTAAACGAAGGGCAACTTTCGAGCGTTAAAGGCTCGGTCGTCAGCCGCAAGACTTGCGCCCGGGTTGCGAAGCGGCTTGAGTTGGCGCGTTTCCTTTTTATCGGCAAAGGCATCGAATCGATCACCGACGTTATTCTCGCGAACGCGACGGAGGCGGCGATCGGCGCGATTTTTCTCGACGGCGGTTACGAGGAAGCGCGTCTTTTCGTCGAGGAGAATTTCCGCGAAGAGATCGACGCTTTTTTCCGCACTCGCCCGGCTTCCGACGCTCCGCTCGACGCCGCGTCGACTTCTTTCGCCGATTTCGACGGCAACTTTAAAGCGCGCCTTCAAACCCGCTTGCACCGCGAAAACCCCGGCGTTATCGCGACTTACGTTCTTCTCGACGAAAAGGGCCCGCCGCACCGCCGCTGTTTCAAAATCGCGACGCAAATCGGCGACCGCGTCTTCCAAGCCGCTTGGGGAAACAGCAAAAAAGCGACCGAGCAACGCGCCGCCGAAAACGCCCTCGCCGAACTCGACGGCGTCGCCCCTCCGAACCCCAACGGCGAGTAAGCGTCGCGCCCTTGCCCGTTTTCCTTTAGGGCGCGCCGCCGACGCTCTCCAACACGCGTAAAATAACAACTTAACGCAACATCTTCCAAACGCCGCCCGCCGCGCCGCCAATATTCCCCGGTTCGGCGCGGCGCTCCGTTTGCGACGTCTCGCCGTCTTGCGCTTTTCCCGTTTTTTTCTTTTCTCGTTTCCTTGTTTTCTCGTCGTTTTTTCTTGCTTTTCTTAGCGGCGGCGGTTATACTTAAACAAACGTTACTTACCGCCGCGAAGCGCTCCCCCGACAAAATGCGACACGGCGAGACACAACCGCTTCAACCTTAAAATCCGCCCCCGACGCAAGAAAGGCCCCGCCTATGTCGCCCTTTGAAACCTCCCGTCCCGTCGCCGATCTTCCCGACGATTCGGCCCCGCGCGTTTGTTCGTTCTTAGCGCAATCGCTGGAACCGCTGGGTTTTACGCCGACGTCGAATTACCGGCTTTTTTATTATTGGACGCGCCGAACCGAGACGCTCCGCCAACGCTGCGGCCTTCAATTCGGCGTCGCTTCCGTCGAACTTTGGTACGACTGTCTCATCCTGTCGACGCCGAGTTTTGCGTCTTGGTCGCCCTTCTTCGCCGCTTGGTCGCCCGCCGAAGTCGCCGCGGCGCGCCGCGTCCTCGACCGCTTCCAAGAAGCGAGCGCCGACTTCGCCCCTTGCCGCGCCCTTCCCAATCGCGAATCTCTTTACGGCGGGA
>JAZQAP010000106.1:0-6908 GCA_045545275.1 Thermoguttaceae bacterium
CGATTTGGGAAGCGCACCGTCGTTGGCCGGTCTTCTCGAAATTCTTCGACAACCTCGGCCCGCTCCCGCACCATATGCACCAAATGGACAAGGACGCGAAGCTGACCGGTCAAGACGGCAAACCGGAAGCCTACTACTATCCGCCGCAGCTGAACGCCGCGGAAAACCGCTTCGACTATACGTTTATGGGTCTCGAACCGGGCACGACGAAAGCGCAAGTCCGCAAATGCCTCGAAGACTGGAACAAGGGCGACAACGGCATTCTCGACTTGGCGAAGGCTTACCGTCTGAAACCGGGAACCGGCTGGATTATTCCGGCGGGCGTCCTTCACGCGCCGGGCTCGGTCTGCACTTACGAACCGCAATGGGGTTCCGACGTCTTCGGGATGTTCCAATCGCTGACGGACAAAGACGCGATTCCGTGGGACTTGCTCGTGAAAAACGTTCCGGACGACAAGAAATTCGACCTCGACTTCATCGTCGAGCAGCTCGATTGGGAAAAGAACGTCGACCCGTATTTTAAGGAACACAACTACCTCGAACCGATCGTCGACGCGGAAAAATCGGACCCGAACGGCGGTTACGTCGACAAGTGGATCGTGTACGGCTTGATCGACGGCAAGCAGCTCTTCACCGCGAAAGAACTGACCGTTATGCCGGGCTGCCGTTGCGTCCTGAAAGACGGCGCGGCGAGCGGCTGGATCACGACGCAAGGTCGCGGGACGATGGGCAAGCTGACGATCGAATCGCCGAACATGATTCGCTTCGGCGAAGAGCCGGACGACGAAATCTTCATCACCGCGACGGCGGCGACGAAGGGCGTCGAGATCGTCAACACCGGTTCGGAACCGTTGGTCGGTTTGCGTTACTTCGGCCCGAACGCTCACCCGAGCGTCCCGATGGTCGGCGATTACAAAAAATTCCTCTAATCGTTAACGCGGGCTAAAATCGGGAAAACGCGCGAGCGACCGAACGGCGCCGAGAGCGCGACGCCGGATCGGAACCGTCGGTCGGCTTGCGTTGCTTCGGCCCGAACGCTCGCCCGAGCGTCCCGATGGTCGGCGACTACAAGAAATTCTGGTAATCGCGCCTTGACGGCTTGAACGGCGGGAGAGCGCGTCAAGCTCGAACCGCCGTTCGCACCAAACGCTATCGGCGTCCGTTTTCCGCCGAATCGAGCGTCGATAGCGTTATTTTGCGACGTTTCCGGCGCCGCGTTCGCGTCGAAGCGGCGATTTTTGCGCCGTCTTTTTCCCTCGGAGCCGACGCGTTTCGAAGCGGCGCGAAAAAAAATCGAGAAAAATTGAAAAAAGCCCCTTGCGCGATTCGCGATTTCGGTTAGAATATACGTGTCGCTTGAAGGAAACGACGACCGACCGCTAAGACCTTACTTAACGACGTTTGAAGTTTCCGAAACCGATAAAACGCCTCTATAGCTCAGCTGGTAGAGCAACGGACTCTTAATCCGTGGGTCGTGGGTTCGAATCCCTCTGGAGGTACTGAAAACAAAGGCTTTCGAAAAATCGAAAGCCTTTGTTCGTTTCTTGCGATTTCATTTTTTGTCGCGTCTTACCGACGTTTCGTTTCTTGCCGCGCTGTCTTGAAACGCTAACTATTTGCTTTATCTCAACGCCTCCGCAGGGTTATTTGAAGTTTTAAAATTTTTCTCAACAAGAAAATCTCTTCTTAACCTTTGAGGTTACGCGACTTACATTCCTCGTTCTTTCAATAGTCGCGCGAAAGAAAAAATTGGGGAGAATAGCGTTTTTTTTAAATTTTCTCGCCGGTTTATGGTATAATAGAAGATTTGCCTTCGTTGCGTCGGCGGCGTTTTCGGCGCCTTGAAACCCCGAAATTTTCTTCTTTTTTCGAAAGCGCGTTCTTTTTTAAAACGAAAACGCCGCGCGTCTGGTAAAATAGGGAATTTAGTTCGTCTTTTCTTCCCTTCTCGCGTTCGATTTTGAAGTCGAATCGTTCCCTTTTAAGCCTCCAAACGCCTCTAAAAAAATTATCCAAGTCCCGTTTTTTTTAAAAGAAAGGTCGGCGTCTCCGGTAAAATGAAGGGAGTCCAAATCCATCCGACAACGCGCTCGAACCGCCGCGGCAATCTTGCGCCGTTCTTACCAAACGGCCAATACGCACGGGAAAATTTCTGAAATTTTAACGGCGAACGCCCCGCGCCGGATAGAATGGAACTTGTTCGAAAGCGCAGCCTTCGTTTGACGTAATTCGCCCGAACCGCCAAGCGCAACTTTAGGTTGTCGACGCGAAAAACAGTTCGTCGCGAAACAACGACGCGCCTAACAGGCGGTTCGATTCCCGCTTCCTCGCAAACAGAAAAGGAATTTTCAGATGTAGAAGAATCTTCGTATCGTTACAAAGTTGAACGCCGGAACGGTTGGAGCCAAACCGACGTTCGTAATCCGAGACGCTAAGTTAGCGTTCCTTAAAACTAACTCTAGCGTAGCGTCTTATCGTCTTTTTGTCAAGAAAAATCTCTCGTTTTTCTCGGCCAAGGAGTTCTATTTCCTTTTGAAAAAAATAAAAACAAACAATTATCAACTCATGAAACCGTATTTCGTCGTTCGACTCGTCGTTTTCTTTTTGCACGTCGGTCTTTTCGTTTTTGGGACGACCTGTTGGGAAAGCCTAACTTCGCCCGAGGCTTTGACGGCTCCAATGTTTCTCGCTCTTTTTCTTGAGAATCTGGTCGACGAATTGGCGGCCCGAGGGATTCGTTATATTCTCGAATTTACGCGCCGTCTATTAGTAAAATTAGGGAAATATTAGCGTCTCCCAATCTTCCGGAAAGTTTGGCAACGCTTGCCCTCGACGTTTTCCGACGCCGTTCGAACGTTCGCGCCAACCGTCGTCTCGACAAACGACGGCGAAATGAATCGCTAACGACTCTCCCAAAGCGTCGCCGGTCAAACGGCGGCGTTTGCGCCGCGCGCTTAATTTTCACGTTAAGCGCGGCGCGCCTCTCTATTCTAACATTTTTCCAACTTACTCGCCCTACGTTTTTCGCCCCCGACGGTCGCGAGCCCCGTCCGCTATTTCGTCTATCTTATCTCGCCGCGTCGGCTGTTTTTTGCGTTCGGCGCGGCTCGAACGAACGCTCGCGTCGACGGTTCCGCGCTTCGCCGCAGCCTGTCGTTTTATCTTGTCGACGGTTCCGACACAAACATTGCGAAGCGTTACCTCAGGCAAATCCAGACGTAATGGAAGAAGACCGGCGCGGCGAAACAGAGGGAATCGACGCGGTCGAGGACGCCGTTGTGCCCCTCGACCAAGGCGCCGTAATCGCCGACGCCGCGGTCGCGCTTGATCGCGCTCGTCGTCATCGTCCCGGCGAAGCCCATTCCGGCGATAATCAGCCCGGCCAGCGCCGCCTGCCACCAGTACGGAAACGGCGTAAAATACCACAGCCCCACCGCCGCCAACGACGTCGTCAACGCGCCGAGAATCACGCCCTCGGTCGTCTTGTTCGAATTGATCGTCGGAGCTATCTTGCGTTTCGGGAACGCCAGCGACCATAGATATTGCGCCACGTCGCTCAGTTGCGTCAAAAAGACGAACGCGAAAAGAAGCGAAAGATTCGTCGACGTCAACGAACGTCGCGGCGTCGAAATCGCGTCGCCCGCCTCCAGCGTCTCGACCGCCGCCTCCGGATTCGCCGCGCCCTCCGTCGCCGACGTCTGCATCGCGACCAACGAACGCTCGATCGTTCCGACGACCTTTTCCTCCAAGTCGCCCGCCTCGACCGCCGGAACGTTCGGCGTCGGTTTCGCGTTCGGCAAGTTCGTCGTCAAAAGCGCCGGCGCGTAACTTAGGCAATATACGCAAATTAAAAGGCCGACTTGCAACTTCGCAATCCGTTCGAGGAAAAATTTCGGGTCGCCGGACGCCGCGACGCCCGCCGGGAGAATCAAAAACGCCAACGTCGGAATCAGCGCCGAATAAACCGGGTACGTCCCGACGCCAAAAACGCTTTTAAACCAATCCGGATTCAAGCCGACCAGCAAAAATTGCAACGGCGTCAAAATAAAAAAGACGCCGACAAGGGTGCGATGGTCGGCCGGTCGCGTCGGAGTCAGCGTCAAATATTCGCGCATCGCCCAAAAGGAAATCGCGCCGAAAAGAAAAACCGTCGCGATCGTTCCCAATAAAAACGCGCAAATCAGCGAGCCGAACAGGAGCCACCAAGCGTTCAAGCGCGAACGGCACGTCGCCAACGTCGACGCGTCGACGCCGCTCGGTCGCCGCCGCAAATATTCCGTCGCCGCCGTTCCCGCCAAGAGGAGCGCCAAGACGCCGCTAATCAAGAGTATGCTTCGATGATCCATTTTATTCTCGCCAGTCGCGCTATTTTACCCCGACGCCGCCAAACGCGCCGCCTTCCTCGCCCGCTTAACGCGTCTATTTTAACGCCGTTCGCCGACGCGTTATTTCAACGGCGAAACCGAAACGCCGAACGCGTCGCTCGTCCGTTCGTCTCGCCGTCGTTCTCTCGCCAATTCCGTTTTCGGAGCGATTCCGCCGTCAACGTTTCGAGGCGCCGCGGTTCTTCTTCCACCAATCGCGGAACGTTCCGGGCGACTTCGGAACCTCGCGGCCCCGCGTCCAACGCCCCAAGAGCCAAGGTCGAACCGGCAGATACGGCGTTAAGCGAGCGCCGAAGCGGATCCAAAACATCATCGTCTTATACCGAAGCGGCGTCTTCATAAAGAACGAATACGCCTTCCACGTCAACGCGTCGAGCGGCGACGCGGCGGTCGATTTCGGTCGCGCTTCGATCGCCTCGGCTCGGAGCCGGACGAGCTGGTGCGCCAAGTCGATTTTCACCGGGCAAATTTGCGAGCACGCGCCGCAAAGGCTCGACGCGAACGGCAGTTTCCCGGCTTCTTGAATCGACAAAAGTCTCGGCGTCAGCGCGGCGCCAAGCGGGCCCGGGTAGACCCAGCCGTAAGCCCAGCCGCCGACTTGACGGTACACCGGACAGCGCGTCATGCAGACGCCGCAACGGATGCAGCGCAGAACCGCTCAGGAATTTTTCGACGCCAGCGCCCGCGTTCGCCCGTTGTCGACCAACACGACCCGCATATCGCGCCCTTCGGTCGGGCCGTTGAAGATATGCCCGTAAGACGTCAGCTTTTGGCCGGTGCCCATTCGCGGCAACATATTCAGGAAGAGCGGCAAATATTTCGCGCTCGGGATAATTTTTTCGATCCCGACCAGCGCGACGTGCAACTTCGGCGCCGTCGTCGAAAGACCGATGTTCCCCTCGTTTTCGACTAAGCAGAGGGAGCCGGTATCGGCGATCGCGAAGTTCGCGCCGGACGTTCCCATATCGGCGTTCACGAACTCTTCGCGGAGCTTTTCGCGAGCGATCATCGTCAGCTTCTCGTGTTCGGCGGTGAACGGAACGCCAAGTTTTTCCGCGAACTTGCGCCCGATTTCCTCCGCGCTCAGGTGCGTCGCCGGGGTAACGATGTGCGTCGGTCGCTGCCCGAGAAGCTGAACGATGTATTCGCCCAAGTCGGTTTCGAGCGCGCGGATTCCGGCGGACGCGAACGCTTTGTTCAGCGCGATTTCCTCCGAAACCATCGACTTCGCCTTGACGACCGTCTTCACGTTGTTTTCTTTCGCGATCTGCAGAACGATTCGGTTCGCCTCTTCGGCGTCTTTCGCCCAATAGACTTTAACGCCCTTCGCTTCGAGCTTTTCGACGAACGTCGCCAGCAACTCGTCGAGGTGAGTCAGCGCGTAATCTTTAACTTGCTTCGCGGCTTCGCGCCAGTCGGGCCAGCGTTCGATGCTCCAGCAATGCGCCAAACTCGCGTCGGCGCTCCGTTCCGCCGTCAGCGCCAACGACTCGGACGCGTTCGGCTCGGCGAGCCCTTTCGTTTCGTCTTTCCAAAATTCGGCCCCGGACAGAGGCGTCGAAGTCGTCGTCATTTCGCCGTTCCTTTCCAACGCGTCGTCGATGATTAATATGTTTCCCGTTTTTTCTTCTTCCCTTTTGGCGCCGCGTCGCGAACTCGGTCGCCGGGACGGGTCGGAAATCGCCCGCTCGAACGCGGCAACTTCCCGACGTTATTTTCGTCCTTTCTCCGCCGCTTGTCAATTGGGCGCGCTTCGATTTTTTCCTTTTCTCCGTCTCTTTTTTTCACTTTTTGTCGGCGCGGTTCGCAAACTCGGAAAAATTTGTCGTCGCCGACTTAACGCAGTTTACGCAAACTATCTTCCTTTACGTCGGCGACCGGCGCCGTTCGCGGCGTCGCTTTTCCCGACGGGCCGCGTCTCGACGTTCGTCCCGTTTCGCTCCGACGCGCTTGCGTCGACGGCGCGTTCCCTTTCACCTCGAAATTTAAGGAAAATCGCAAATGCAAAAGAAACGTTTTCTCCTTCTTACCCGTCGTTCGTTGGCGCTCGTCGGCGCGACGTTCCTCGCGACCGGCGCCGTCGCTCCGGCGCAAGATTTCCCGATTCGCGCTTACACGATCACCACGATTCAGGAGGAACCGGCCCCGGAAGCCCCGAAGCCCGCCGAACCGACTCCGGCCCCGGAAGCCCCGAAGCCCGCCGAACCGGCCCCGGCTCCGGAAGCTCCGAAGCCCGCCGAACCGACTCCGGCCCCGGAAGCCCCGAAGCCCGCCGAACCGACTCCGGCTCAGGAAGCCCCGAAGCCCGCCGAACCGGCTCCGGCTCAGGAAGCCCCGAAGCCCGCCGAACCGGCTCCGGCTCCGGAAGCCCCGAAACCCGCCGAACCGACTCCGGCTCCGGAAGCCCCGAAAGCGGAAGAACCGACTCCGGCTCCGGAAGCCCCGAAGCCCGCCGAACCGACTCCGGCTCCGGAAGCCCCGAAGCCCGCCGAACCGACTCCGGCCCCGGAAGCCCCGAAGCCC
>JAZQAP010000107.1:0-2021 GCA_045545275.1 Thermoguttaceae bacterium
ATTTTCGCGTCGGAAGCCTGCGTCGGTTCGACCGGCGCGGTGAACAAAGTCAAGGGCGGCGTCGCGAAATTGGGCGGCGACTGCGGGAATATTAACTTCCGTCCGGTCAACTGCGCGGCGGTTCGCGGTTCGAACGGCGAATTCGTTTCCGGCACGGACGCTCCGTCGTCCGGCGACCAAATGCCCGGCAACCGTTGGGCCGACTGCGTCGGCGTTTACACGCTCTTCTACACGATGCTTCCGCCGAACTCCCCGTCCTGTTGCGCCGGAGGTTTGGAAGACTGGACGATTACGTCGGCTTCGAGCTATCACTCGGGCGGCGCGAACGCGGTTCTCTGCGACGGTTCGGTTCGCTTCGTTAGCGAAACGGTCGACGCGGGCGACCAATCGAAAAACGCGCACGACGTTTGCCCGAACAAATCGCGTCCGCAAGACTACGCGGGCAAATCGGTTTACGGCGTTTGGGGCGCGATGGGCTCCAAGTCCGGCGGCGAAACCAACGCGTCGCTCTAATGTTTAAGTCGCGCTTAGCGGAATAATTAAGGAAAACGTCGTCGACGCGAGTCGGCGGCGTTTTTTTTTATTGGCGACGTTAAAGGTGTTTCAGCGTCGTCGCGGCGATTAGCGATAAGTTGAAGAAAATAGGTAAGAAAGGGGGTTTGTGTTAAGCGGTTTGAAACGTTAAACGACGCGATTTTTAGGGAAATTTCCGCGAAAAAATATCTTTTTTGAAGAAAATTAGCCGCTTTTACCTCCGAGGGGCTTTGACGTTTTGAAGAAATGTGTAAAATAGACTGAGAACAGATTCGCGACGTGAGGCAAGATCGTGGGAAACCGCGAACGTCGCGAAAAGTCGAACGAGCGGTCGCGGACGTTAAACGTTCGTGGAACGAAATATTGTGCTGATTTTTGGGGGACGTCCGCGCGTTCGGCTTGTGGTAACTTAAGTTATTGAAAGGTTGAGCAATGTCGAAACGTCGTGGTTTTACCCTCGTCGAATTGTTGGTCGTTATCGCGATCATTGGTATTTTGATTGGTTTGCTTCTTCCGGCCGTCCAAGCGGCTCGCGAAGCGGCGCGTCGTATGCAATGCACGAACCAACTGAAGCAACTCGGTTTGGCCGCGCAAAACTTCCACGATATTAACAATCACCTCCCGAACCGTTCGGCGCAATATATTTTGAAGAAATACTCGTCGAACAACGGCTCGTGGGAACGCTTTTCGTACATGCCGACGATGCTTCCGTACATCGAACAAAACGCGATGTACCAACAATTTATTAGCGACCTCGAAGACGGCAATATGTCTCCGTGGACGACCGACGACCCGCATAAGACCGGTCAACGTCGCGTTTGGTTGAACACGATCGACGCTTTCCTTTGCCCGTCGGACGGCAACGGCAAGCGCGCCGAAGGCGAATTGAAAGCGACGAGCTACCGCATCAACAGCGGCGATATCGCGATGTCCTGGGAGTGGGACGAATGCCGCGGCGTCGCGTCGGACGGCAACAAAATTCAACTGAACTACGCCGGTATCACCGACGGTACGTCGAACACGATTTTCGCGTCGGAAGCGTGCGTCGGTTCCGCCGCGACGGCGAATAAAATCAAGGGCGGCACCGCGCTCCTCGGCGGTTCGCACGGTTGGGTCAACTTCCGCCCGGTCAACTGCGCGGCGGTTCGCGGTTCGAACGGCGAATTCGTTTCCGGCACGAACGCTCCGTCGCACGGCGACCAAATGCAAGGGAACCGTTGGGCGGACTGCGTCGGCGTTTACACGCTCTTTTACACGATGCTCCCGCCGAACTCCCCGTCGTGCGGCGTCAACGGTTTGGAAGACTGGGTGATCACCGCGGCGTCGAGCTATCACTCGGGCGGCGCGAACGCGGTTCTCTGCGACGGTTCGGTTCGCTTCATTAGCGAAACGGTCGACGCGGGCGACCAATCGGCGAACGCTCAAGACGTTTGCCCGAACAAAGACCGTCCGCAAGACTACGCGGGCAAATCGGTTTACGGCGTCTG
>JAZQAP010000108.1:0-3821 GCA_045545275.1 Thermoguttaceae bacterium
CCGACTTCCCTCATTTTCAACGCCGCGCTTTCCTTTACAATAAGAGGAACGTCGGCGCGCCGAGCCGGATTTGCGTTTCCCCGCGCCGCCGTTTCGCCGACGTTTTATTTTCGTCATTTTCCGTCGTCTTTGCTGTTTCCCCATTTTACCGCCAAAACAACCGGCAAACTTTACCCTACTTTCCCGTTTTATGTTTTCCGATCAAGAATACGTTCTCGTCGACTTCGGCGCCGGTCGCCGTCTCGAACGCTTCGGCCCGCTCCTTCTCGACCGTCTTTGTCCCGTCGCCGAGGGAATCCGACGCGGCGCGCCCGCCCTTTGGAGTCGCGCCGACGCCCGTTTCGTCCCGCAAAAATCGGACTCGCCGTCTCCCGGTCGTCAAACTCAGCGGAATCGGCAAAGTCGGCAAAATCAATCCAAAAACGTCTCGACCGCGCTCGGCTTTCGCGGCGTTTGGGAGCCGCTTACCGAACTCGGTCGCCAATACTTCAACGCCGAAACGGTCGTCGACGCGTCGCAAGGCCAACGCGCCGAAACGCTGTCGAGCCAACCTTGGACGATTAACTGCGCGGGCCGTTTCCTCTTCGAACTGAAAGGCTCGCCGTTCGGGCACCTCGGCGTTTTCCCGGAGCAAGCGGAAAATTGGGACAGAATCGACGCCTTGTGTCGGAAAATCGCCGACCAAACCGGGCGTCCGGCTCGCGTCCTGAACCTCTTCGGGTACACCGGCGGAAGCGCGCTCGCCGCCGCGGCCGCCGGAGCGGAAACGACGCATCTCGACGCCGCCCGCAACATCGTCGCGCAAGCCCGCCGCAACGCCGCGCTCTCCTTCCCGACGCCAAACGCCGACGCCGACGTCGACGCGGAAGCCAAAACGCCGTTTGAAAACGCCAATAAAAGCGCCGACAATCAAGCCGTCGAACAAAATTCGACGCAATCAAAAGCGATAAAACCGTTAAACTCGACCGACGCGACGCGCCCGACGCCCGGTTCGCTTCGTTGGATCGTCGACGACGCCGTTAAATTCGTCAAACGCGAACTCAAACGGGGCGTCGTTTACGACGGCGTTATCCTCGACCCGCCGACTTACGGACACGGCGCGCGCGGCGAAGTTTGGCGACTTTCCCGCGACCTGCCGCCGCTCCTCGAACGTTGCGTCGAACTGCTGTCGGAAACGACCGCGTTCGTTATGTTAACCTGTCATACGCCCGGATTCGAAGCGCCGACGCTCGACCGCCTCCTTCGCTCGACGTTCCGCGCTCGTTTCGGCTCCGAAACCGGCTTCCGCCGCCTCGCGAAACCGCTCGGAATCGAATCGCAAAAGAACGGAACGCTCCCGGCGGGCGACCTCGCGCTTCTCGTTCGCGAAACGAAGTAGACGCCAACAAAAAATCGCGCCGAAAACGGAAAAACGTTCGATTCTCAATCAAACGCCGTTCCGCTCTCGGCGCGTTTTCTCATTTTTAGACGCGACGTTTCCTTTCCCGCCGTCGCGAAACGCTCAAACGCCGCCGCCTAACCGTCGCGACCATTCAAAACGCCGTCGACCGACCGTTGCAACCGCTCAAAACGCCGTCGACCGACCGTCGCGACCGCTCAAAACGCCGTCGACCGACCGTCGCGACCGTTTAAAACGCGCCGTTAATCGTTTTCCGTTTGAATTTTATCGAACGTTTCTTGCAACAACTCGCGCAATTTTTCGGCGTTAAATTCGTTTCTCGTTCGAAAACGCAAATAAACGGCGTCGAAATCGGCGTTCGACGCGTCGACTTCCGGCTCGAACCCGACGTCGGCGACGCGACCAAGCGGAACCGTTCCCTTCGGCGCGTTGATTTGAACGCAAACAAAGTCGCAATTCTTCGTGTAAACTTGGCACCAAGGCCGTTTCGCGCCCTTGTCGAAAAACGGAACGACGACTTTGTTCGTCCAAACCGGCTTCGAATCGGCGGAAATCGACTCGACAATCTCGAACGTTCGGAGCAAAATCCCGAACGGCCAGCGCGCTTTGTCGCTCCCGCCGTAAAAGCCGCCCGGCGCCAAATGCCATTCGCGCCCTTGCGTCTTCCAAGGCGTTAAGTCGATTTCGTTCTCCTTCGCCCGCTCGACCGCCTCGCCGAACCGCTCGACGGCGCGATCGAGAAACGCCCAAAATTCCGGACGGTCGATCTCGTCGAACGAAAAAACCTTCAGCTCGATCGCTTGCCAATGTCCCGCCGTTTCGACCTTTACGCGCGGTTGCGTCCCGTACAGCGGGATTTCGTCGACGTCGTTCAACGGCTTCAAATCGAGTTCGCGAACGAGCGTCGCTTGGTCGAACGTATCGAGTGCCGTTCGGAATTTCAACTTAAGGAGCCATTCTTCCGACGTCAGCGCGTGAAAAAACCAGCCGAGCGTCTTCTTTTCGGCCCGAATTTCAACGATCGTGCGATTATTCCAGTCGGTTTCGGCCAGCAGAGGCGACTCTTCCAAGCGGTCGACGACGGCGGCCAACGCTTTTCCGCTCCAACGGCAAGGCGTTCCGACGCGGCTCGTTCGCGTTTCGCAGTGCCAGCGCCGCCCGTCCGTTTCCCAAGGCGTCGCGACCGCCTCGCTTCCGAGTTCCTCGGCGACCTCTTCGCTCTCGATCGTCGGCGTTTTTTGGCTCGCCCAATATTCTTTCACGTCCAAAACGGGCCGCTCGGCGAACGTTCCTTCGCGGAAAACGTCGATCAACGCCTCGCCGGTATGACTGCGGAGCGTCGTTCGCCGCTCTTCTTCCGACGCCGCCAGCCAACGCGCCGAATATTCCGCCAATCGCTCCGGCGTCCCGGCGAAAACGAGTCGTCCCCCTTCGAGCCCGGCTTCCGGCCCGACGTCGACGATCCAGTCGGCGTTCTTGATCACGTCGAGATTGTGTTCGACGACGACGACGGTGTTTCCCAGGTCGACGAGGCGATGCAGAACGTCGAGCAACTTCCGGACGTCTTCGAAATGGAGCCCGGTCGTCGGTTCGTCGAGAATGTAAAACGTTTTCCCGGAATCGATTCGGGAAAGTTCCGCCGCCAACTTGACGCGTTGCGCTTCCCCGCCGGAAAGGGTCGGCGACGGCTGCCCGAGCGTTAAATAGTCGAGCCCGACGTCGCAAAGCGTCCGCAAAATCCGCGCGATCGGCGGAATCCGCTCGAACAATTTCAGCGCGTCGCCGCAAGTCAGTTCGAGCGCGTCGGCGATCGATTTTCCGCGAAACTTCACTTCGAGCGTTTCGGCGTCGTACCGCTTCCCGCCGCAAGCGTCGCAGGTGATCCAAACGTCGGCGAGGAAATGCATTTCAATTTTCAAAAGACCGGAGCCTTCGCACTTTTCGCAACGTCCGCCCGGCGCGTTGAAACTGAACCGACGCGGCGTGTAACCGCGGGTTTTCGCTTCCGGCGTCTCGGCGTAAAGTCGACGAATCAAGTCGAAAACGCCGACGTAAGTCGCCGGGTTCGAGGTCGGCGTTTGCCCGATCGGCGCTTGGTCGACTTGAACGACTTTGTTGATTTTATCGACGCCGACGAGTTCGTCGCAAGACCCGGCGCGAATTTGCGAACGGTTCAAAATCCGCGCTAAATTCCGATATAAAACGTTTTCGACAAGCGAACTTTTCCCGCTTCCGCTGACGCCGGTTACCGCGACGAACGACGAGATCGGAAACGGAACGTCGATCGACTTCAAATTGTTTTGCCGAGCGCCGCGCGCGATCAACCAACCGGGCGCCCAAGGAGGCAAGTCGAGCGTCAAATCGGAATCGCTCGCGATCGCCCGTCGCGTTTTGCGCTCCGTTTCGGCGTTTCGGCAGCGTT
>JAZQAP010000109.1:0-3219 GCA_045545275.1 Thermoguttaceae bacterium
CTCGCCGGACGGGGCGGAGTCCCCAATTTCCGCGACCTAACCCTTGCCGAGTTGGCCGATTACGCGCTCGCCGCGAGCGACCGACGCAACGAGTCGACGGCCCTGATTTGCGCGGTCGTTTACAATATGCATAAGTCGAACGACGCCAAAGCGAAAACGGTCGAGTCGAGGCGGACGAGTAACGCGGCGCGGCGCCGGGCGCGGTTTAACGACCGGCGTCGGACGTCGCGCCGTTTTTTTGCGCCGCTTCGAGCGCGAGCGTTCGCAACGCGTCGGCTAACGAAACGCCTTTCGCGTCGGCGACGCCTTGCAACGTCGCCCGTTCGGCGTCGGTCAAACGCACCGAGATTTTATTATCGCGACGCAAGTCGGACGGCAAAGGCATACGCCCCTTGGATTTAGCGCCGATTTGTTCGCGAATCCAGCGTCGCGTTTCGGCTTCGACGTAAGGGCGGGCGATTTCGCCGGCTCGACGCGCGATTTCTTCGCGTTCTTCGAGCGTTGTCGAACGGTATTTTTTTAAGTCGTAAGTCATTGCGTCGCCTCGTTTTGTTGTTGCGGAGAAAGTTTCGGTTTCAAGCCGTAGCGCCGGGCGATTTCGTCCCCCATAACGTCGCGGACGCGTTGCAAATCGTTCAACATTTGACCGATGAGGGATTTTTCCGTTTCCGAAAACGCGCCCGAATTTTTTTGCGCGGCGACAAAAAGATCGCCGTATTTTTTCATTCGGTCGATGACTTCGGCGCCGCCGGGAAGCTCTTCGCGAATCGCCGCGTTGACGACCTGCCGCGAATTTTGTCGACCGTACCTTTGACTAAGTTCAAGTATGCCCATTGTTTACGTTCCTTTCATAAAAGCGGCTTCCCGCTCCCCGCTCGCGCGAGGAACGAGTCGCCGGTCGGCGTTAGTAAGGCGTCGAGGCGATCATTTTGATCGACGTGAGGCCGATTTTGTACTCGACCTCGACGATTTCGACAACCTCGGCCCCTCGTCTCGACGCGGAATCCGCCTCGGTAGGCGTTTCGACGCGAGTTTCGGAGCCGTCCTCCTCAACGACGATAAAGTAACGTTCGTTTTTCATAACTTATCTCCCGTAAAAGGGTAACTTAAAAACCGTCGAAGGAACGCTTCCTTCAACCGACGCTTTTATTATAATACATTTTTGACGGCTGTAAATAGAAAATCGGGAAATTTTTCGCGTTTTTTGCAAAATAGTCGCCGCAATCGTTGAGATAACGGAGGTTAGCAATGGCGAACGTCGGAGGGATTCGGGCAGGTCGCGCTTACGTCGAGCTTTACGCCGACGCGTCGAAACTTCAGCGGTCGTTAAAGGCCGCCGAAAGTCGACTTAAATCGTTCGGCGACTCGGCGTCGAGTATCGGAGCGCAGTTTATGGGACTCGGCGTCGCGGCGTCCCTTCCTATCGCGGCGGCGGTTCGCGGGTTCGCGGCGTTCGACGACCAAATGCGGGCCGTGCAAGCGGTTAGCGGCTCGACCGCCGAAGAGTTCGCGATGTTGACCGAGCGCGCTAAAGAGCTTGGTCGCACGACTTCCTTCACGGCGGCGGAGGTCGCGAACGCGATGGCGGAACTCGGTCGCGCGGGCTTCAAGGCGCCGCAAATCGACGCGGCGATCGATTCGGTGATGAACCTGTCGCGGGCGACGCAAACGGAGATTCCGCTCGCGACGGAAATCGCCGGGAACGCGTTGCGAGCGTTCGACTTAGACGCGTCCGAAATGGGGCGCGTTTGCGACGTGATGACGGCGACGGCGAACAACTCGGCGCAAACGCTCGAAGACCTCG
This sequence comes from Thermoguttaceae bacterium, assembly GCA_045545275.1. Taxonomy (GTDB): domain Bacteria; phylum Planctomycetota; class Planctomycetia; order Pirellulales; family Thermoguttaceae; genus RUG369. The sequence goes on from JAZQAP010000109.1 coordinate 1,805, forward strand.
GCGAAGCGTTCAAGTTCGTCGCGCCGATCGCCGCCGACGCCGGGCTCTCCATCGAAGACGCGTCGAAAATCGTCGGGACGCTCGCGAACTTCGGCATTAAAGGAAGTCTTGCGGGGACGGCGTTTAAGAACATTCAGCTGAAGATGGCCGACCCCAAAGTTCAGGCGAGTTACAAGGAACTTGGCGTCGAGGTTCTTAACGCCGACGATTCGCTCCGGAATATGGCGGACGTGTTGCGCGACCTCGGCGCCGCGACGGCTTCAATGCCTAACGCCGAGAAACTCGCGACTTACCAAAAGCTGTTTTCGATGTACGGTCTCTCCGGAGGGATTAAACTGACCTCCGCGAACTTTACGGAAATGTACGACGCCATCGATAACGCGCAAGGCGTCGCGGCGGAAACGGCGGCGACGATGGACTCCGGAATCGGCGGTTCGTTCCGGAGTCTCGAAAGCGCGGTCGAGGGCGTCGCGCACGCTATCGGCGAAGCGCTAACGCCGAAGATTACGGAACTTGCGGGAACGCTTATTCAGGTCGCCGGAGAAACGACCGCTTGGATTAAGGAGAACGAGGATACGGTCGAGACGGTCGCGAGCGTCGCGGCGGGCGTCGCGCTTTTCGGCGGTTCGCTCTTGGCGGTCGGGACGGCGGCGAAAGTCGCGGCGTCGACGACGACCGGACTTCGCGCGGCTTGGTCGGCTAACCTCGCTATCGCCAACGCTTTAACGGGCGCGACGCGCAAAGCGGAAGCGGCGCAAAGGGCGGAGTCGGCGGCGAAGGAAGCGGCGGCGGTCGTCGAGCAAAAGCAGGCGGCGCTCGACCGCGCGAACCTCGTTATGAGCGAACGGGCGACGCTCGCGTTACAAGCCGAAGCGAAAGCGCGTCAAGCGGCGACGGCGGCGCAAACGGCGGGAATCGCGATCGCCCGCGAAGAGGCAAAGGTTCGAGCGCTTGAAGCGCAACGGACGAATCAAGAGTTGACGTTGCGGGCCGCGTCGACGAAAGCGAGGCTTGCCGAATCGGCGGCGGCGCGAGCGCAAGCGGCGGTAAAGACGGCGGTTGCGAACAAGGCGGACGCGGCGACGATTAAACTACTCAAAGCCGAAGCGGCAAAACGAGCGGAAATTGCCAAAACGGCGCAGTCGGATTTGAAAGCGGCGCAAAACGCGGTTGCCGCGACAAATCGACGAATTGCGGCGTCTCAAAAAGAAATTGCGTCTCGCGGCGCGGCGGCGCAAAAGGCGCTCCAAGCGGCGCAAGCGGAAGCGGCGGAAGCCCGCGCGAAATTGGCGACGGCGGACGCGAGCGCAAAAGACGCGAGGGCGGAACTTGCGGACGCCAACGCGACGCTTGCGAACGCAAACTCGAAAGTTCGCGGCGCGGCTTCGGCGCGAGCGTTCGCCAAGTCGGAGGCC
>JAZQAP010000110.1:0-1875 GCA_045545275.1 Thermoguttaceae bacterium
AGGGGGGGAGGGGATGAAAGCGAGGCGAATCGAGCGCGCGAAACGTCGTTTTTTTAAGCGTCGCGCCGCGTTTGCCTCCGCTACTTAGTTATATCGACCGCCGCCGCGAAAACTTGACTGAAAAATCGGCGAGAAAAAACGCTTTTTTGCCTTTTATTGTTTTCGAAGCGACGTTCGCGGCTTCGTTATTGTCGTTGTATTTTGCCTATTTTTCGGCCGCGCTTGCCGTCGAGGAGGGAATCGGGGAAGAAAATCGGAGGAATCGTCGATTTTTTGAAGTTTTATAAGAAACGCGGCGCGCCGACTTTGCCGATTGAAGGGAAGACGGAGGATTGCGGAACCGCGACGCTTCAAACGGAACGGCGGCAAGTTCGGCCAAGGAACGAAAACGTCGCGCAAGACGGCGTTAAAAAGACGGAAAGAAAGAACGAGGAACTCGATGGGGAGCGTTTTGCGAATTTTGACGGTCGGCGACGTCGTCGGCAAACCGGGGCGCGATATTTTGATTCGACGAGCGCGGGAGATTCGCGAACGCTTCAAGCTCGATTTCGTCGTCGCCAACGCCGAAAACGCGGCGGGGGGGTCCGGTTTGACGCCGGAAATTTACAAGGCGATTATCGAAAACGGCGTCGACTGCGTTACGCTCGGCGATCACGCGTTCCGGCAGAAGGCGATTTTCTCGATTTTGAACTCCGACGACCCGCGAATCGTTCGACCGGGAAACTATCCGCCGGAAGCGCCGGGACGCGGTTGGACCGTTTTGGAAGTTCCGGCGACGGCGGAGCGCCCGGCGGTTCGCGTCGCGGTCGGAGCGCTTTTGGGGCGCGTCTTTATGCAGCCGATCGACTGTCCGCTTCGCGCCGCCGACAAGATGCTGGATCGGATTCCGACGGACGTTCGGGCGCGGATCGTCGACTTTCACGCCGAAGCGACGAGCGAAAAACAGACGATGGGACGCTACCTCGACGGGCGCGTCTCCGCCGTTCTCGGGACGCATACGCACGTCGCGACCGCCGACGAAACGATTTTGCCCGGCGGAACCGCGTTTCAGTGCGATATCGGGATGACCGGCCCGTTCGACGGAATCATCGGGCGGCGATACGACCGCGTCTTGGAAACGACGAAGACGTTTCGCCCGACCGTGTTCGAGGTCGCGACCGGCGACGCGCGGCTCAACGGAACGATCGTCGACGTCGACTCGGCGACCGGGAAAGCGGTTAAAATCGAACGGCTCGTCTTTCGCGCCGACGATTGACGCTTCTTTTAGCGAAGAGCGGGGAAAATAGGCAAAAGAAAAAAGAAACGCGACGGTTCCGAGCGGTTCCGTCGCGTTTTTTAAGCGCCGATAATCGACCGGCGTTTTATTTGTTGAATTTTTCGACGAAATCGACGATCGGCGTCGGGTCTTTAATCGAGTGCGGGTGATGGTCGTTGCCGGGTTTGAGAATCAACTCGACCGGGCCGCCGACCGCTTCGTAACGCTCCTTGAAGAGTTTCGCGTTTTCCGGGAACGGAACGACGCGGTCGGAGTCGCCGCAAACGAGGAAAACGCCGACTTTCGCCGCCGCCATCTTCTTTTGGCCGTCGGTATTGTCGATCGGGTTGAGCGCGTATTTCATCGCTTCTTCTTGCGTCAACTCGTAACTTTGCAGGACGGAGTTCCAGTCGACGTCGCTGCGCTTTCCTTTGCCGTATCCGCCGGGCCAACTTTTGAAGTCGAGAACCGGGTTGTCGATGTAAATCGTCGCGACTTGCTCCGGATACGCCATCGCCCAGTTGACGGTGTAAAGGCCGCCGCGGCTCATCCCTTCGAGGTTCGTTTTCTTCGCGAAGCCGTGTTCTTTCGTCAGATAAAGGTAAAAATCTTGCCAAAGC
>JAZQAP010000111.1:0-5491 GCA_045545275.1 Thermoguttaceae bacterium
ATTTTATACTCCCATTTGAGCATTTCGACTTGTTTTCGGTCGCGACTCGTGCTTTGCAGAAGCGTCTTAATCCCGACGTAGCGCCGCGCCCGGTCGTCGTAAGCCTGCCACGTTTGGCTCGTCTGCCCGCGGTAAACCGGATTCAACAAACGATACGGGCCGATGTGCATCACCTGCGCGGAACTCATATCGGGGCCTTTCTCCAAGAAATAGGGAAACGGACGCCGACCTCGCGAGCCGCCGCCCTCAACGTTCGACGCGACGCCGACGACGCTTCGTCTCTTCGACGCCGCGCCGTCCGCCGCCGCAACCGCCGCGCTTCGTCAGTCGACGAAACGAGCGATCGCGACGCAAGCGTTGTGTCCGCCGAAGCCAAAACTGTTCGAAATAACGCGGTCGATCTTCCGCTCTTTCGCGACGAGCGGCGTGTAATCGAGATCGCATTTCGGGTCGGGATTTTCCAAATTCAACGTCGGCGGAACGACGCCGTCCCGCGCCGAGAGAACGGAAACGACTAATTCGACGCCGCCGCTTCCGCCGAGCAGGTGCCCGATCGCGCTTTTCGTACTGGAAATCGAAACTTTTTTCGCGGCGTCTTCGCCGAACGCGCGCTTAATCGCCGCCGTTTCGGCGACGTCGCCCAGCTTCGTCGCGGTGCCGTGCGCGTTAATATAATCGACGTCCTCGGGATTCCAACCGGCGGAACGCAACGTCGCGGCGATCGCGGCGCCGGCGTAAACGCCCTCTTCGTCCGGCTGCGTAATGTGCGTCGCGTCGGTCGAAACGCCGTAACCGACGACTTCGGCCAAAATATTCGCGCCGCGTTTTTTCGCGTGTTCGAGCTCCTCAAAAACGAGGACTCCGGCGCCTTCGCCGATCACAAACCCGTCGCGGTCGGCGTCGAACGGACGACTCGCCTTCTCCGGCGCGTCGTTGCGTTCGGAAAGCGCGCGCATCGCTCCAAATCCGGCGACGCCGAGTTTCGAGACGGCCGCCTCGGTTCCTCCGGTAAGCGCGACGTCGACTTCGCCGCATTTGATCGCTTTATAAACGTCGATCATCGCGTTGTTCGCGCTGGCGCAAGCGGTCGCGACGCCGTAAACGGGGCCGTGAATTCCGTACCGAATCGCCAAATGCGCGCCGGCGGCGTTGAGCATAATCTTCGGAATGGTAAAGGGAGAAACCCGCGTCGGGCCGCTCTTCGTTAACTTCTCGTCTTGTCGCTCAATCTCCGCCAAACCGCCGACGCCGCAACCGACGATCGACGCGCAACGGAACGGATTTTCTCGCGAAAAATCGACGCCGGCCTGTTCGACCGCGCGAATCCCCGCGATATAGGCGAATTGCGCGAACCGCTCCACCTTTTTCACGTCTTTCGGTTCGATATAAGGAGTCGGCGCGAAATCGAGGCACTGCCCCGCGATTTTTGAACGAAAATCGTCTCGCGGCGGGTTTTGCCAAGTAGAAACGCCGCTTTCTCCCTCGCGCAGTCGTCGCCAAACCGTTTCAACGTCGCAGCCGAGAGGCGAAACAACCCCTAAACCGGTGATAACAACTCGCTTGCTCATAAGAGAACCTGAAAAAAGTGAAAACCAAAAGAGTTAAGACGGCGCGCGTTTAACTCGCGTCGACAAGGCGACAACGCGAAGGCGTCCCTAAACGTTTCGGTCTAGACGCGCTTCCAATCGCGAAGCCGCCTAGACGCGAAACATTGTTGCGCCGCGCTCGATCAGGCGTCGCCGAGTTGCGAAACGATGTGCTTAACGACGTCGCCGACGGTCGCGATGTTTTGCGCTTTATCTTCGTCGATATCGATATCGAAACTTTCTTCGAAAGCGATCATCAATTCGGCGACGTCGAGGGAGTCGGCGCCCAAATCGTTGGCGATGTCGCTTTCGCAGGTGATCGTGTTTTGCTCGCGCCCAAGTTGTTCGGCGATAATTTCGATGATTTTCGCTTCAATTTGTTTTTCGTCCATTGAAACAACCTTTCTTAAGACTTATTTTCGTTAGCGCCGACAAACGGCGCCGTTATTAACAATTTTATCGACGCGGCGACTCAGTCTAAGCCGCCGCGCGTTATTTTATCCGAAAAACGAAGAAAAAACAACTCCGATACGAGATTTTTCAGACGTTTTTCGTCAAATATCAGTTAATCATCCCGCCGTCGACGGTCAGCGCTTGACCGGTAACGAAGGACGCCTCTTCGCTCGCGAAGAAAAGGACGGCGTTCGCAATATCTTCGGGTTGGCCGATACGTCCGACCGGAATGCGATCTTTGATCGTTTGGCGAATCATTTCCGGCATCGCGTCGGTCATATCGGTCGCGATAAAACCGGGGCAAACGGCGTTGACGGTAATGTTGCGGTTGGCGAGTTCTTTCGCGATCGTGCGAGTGAAACCGAGCAAACCGGCTTTCGACGCCGAGTAGTTCGCTTGACCGGGATTGCCGAAAAGCGCGCTAATGCTCGAAATATTGACGATGCGGCCCCACTTGCTCTTGCGCATCGATTCGACGAACGCGCGGCACATCAGGAACGGACCGCGGAGGTTGACCGCCATCACGTCGTCCCATTGTTCGTCGGTGATGCGGCGCATCAGCATATCGCGAGTGATCCCGGCGTTGTTGACGAGAATATCGACTTTGCCGTAATCGCCCGGATTCGCCTTATCGCCCAAAATCTTTTGCGCCAAGGCTTTGACGGCGTCCGAATCGCCGACGTTGCAAACGTAAGCGCGCGCGTCGCCGCCGTCGGCGACGATACCGGCGACCGCCGCCGTCAATTTTTCTTCGTTCGTGCCGACGCAGGCGACTTGAGCGCCGGCCTTCGCCAACGCCTTCGCAATACCCAACCCAATGCCGCGAGTCGCGCCGGTAACGACCGCGACCTTGCCGGTAAGATCAACTTGAATCATTTCTTTCCCCGCCGAACGCCGCGTAAAGGGCGCCCTTGCTCGTTAAACTTTATCCAAACCGCCGTTTTTATCGTTCGATTCGGGTTTCCGTCGCGCCGCCGCCGTTGCGCGCGACCGTCGACGACAATTTAATTCAATCGTTTATCGTTCGTTCCGATTTTACCGGGACTTCGTTCGCGTTTTACGCCATTTTCGCTTTACGGTCGATACGCTTCATCAAGCCGCGCAAGACGCGACCGGGACCGACTTCGTAAAAGGTCTCGACGCCTTCGGCGATCAGGAAGCGCATCGCGTCCTCCCAAAGAACCGGCGACGAAATTTGGCGAATCAAAATACTCTTAATCTCGTTCGGGTCGGAATGGAACCGCGCGTCGACGCCGCTAACGACCGGAATCTTCGGCGCGCGAAAATCCATCGCTTCGATAATCGGGCGCATTTTCTCGACGGCGAGCGACATAAACGACGTGTGAAACGCGCCGGCGACTTTCAAACCGACGACCTTCATCGCGCCGGCGGCCAAAGCGGCTTCCATCAACTTATCGACCGAAGCGCGCGCCCCGGAAACAACCAAATTCCCCGGACAAAGATAGTTTGCGATCGTCAATTCTTCCGCGTCGACTTCGGCGCAAAGCCCGCGAACCGTCTCGACGTCGAGCCCGAGAACGCTCGCCATCCCGCTCGGAACGGCGTCCGACGCTTCTTGCATCGCTTCGCCGCGAAGTCGAACCAACTTCAAACCGTCCTCGAACGACATAACGCCCGCAAACGTCAACGCGGTGTACTCGCCGGGACTCAAACCGGTCGTCGCGACGCAATTTTCCAGCGCTTCCGGCTCCGATTCTTTTAACGCTTCCAACGCGGCCAAGCTCGTTAAAAAGATCGCCGGCTGCGATTGGTCGGTCGCGTCGAGCGTTTCGGCGGGCCCTTCAAAGCAAATTTTCGTCAGGTCGTACCCGAGAATTTCGTTCGCTTGCGCGTACATCTCGCGGATTTTCGAAGACGCGTCGTAAAGTTCGCGCCCCATGCCGACCGTCTGAGCCCCTTGGCCCGGAAATAAAATCGCCGTTTTTCCCATATTTACCCGAGCGTTTTCCCGCGCTTCGCGAAAATTTTCGCAACTTTATAAATTTTGTTCGCTTTACTTTTAACGCCGTCGAAGCGCGCCGCCCTTCTCGCGCCGTTAAAGATTTAAAAAAAGGGGAGAACCGTTTCGCGCTCCCCCTTTTATCGCATCGTCGCCGACTTCGTTCGCCGCGCTCTTTCGAGAGCCGACGTCGTCGACGCGCAACGCCGCCGCTCGACGCGCCTTGACGCCAAGGCCGCCGTTCAACGTCGCGCTTTTGTCGCCGCTCGCGTCGACTATTTGTCTTGATCTTGCGAAACGACTTGACGCCCCATGTAGCTGCCGCAGTTCGGGCAAACGACGTGAGTCGGAATCATCTTGTTGCATTCGGCGCAAGGAGCCGTTTGAACCGGACGTTTGAAATCGTGCGCGCGACGAGCGCCAGTGCGAGCGTTGCTGTGTTTTCTCTTCGGAACCGCCATTGTTCTATCCTCAAATGTTAAATCGTGTTAAAGGCGCGCCGCCGTTCAAACGACGCGACGGCTCAAAACGCGATCTCGTTTCCTTGCCGTCGAACGAAGTCAAACGCGACGTTCTATTTCAAGTTGGACGCGCCGCGACCGCCGTCGACGCGGGTCGGGAAAGGCGTTTTGCGTCCTACAAAAAAATTTCTTTCCATCATACGACAAAAACCCGACGTCGTCAACCGAGGGCGAGCCGAAATAACGCAACTTTTTTAGCAAAAATCCTTGCGTTTTCGACAAAACCCTCCGTTTCGGTCGTTTTTTCATCCGAAATCGCGTCGAGTCGCCATCGTAACGACGCGACGACGTCAAAGCTCGGCGATTTCGGCAAACGCGTTTGCCGACGATTCCCTTTAACAATTTGACAATATAACCAAAAATGTCATTCTGTCAAGTTCAAAGCGTTCGATTCCTCGATTCTTTTTATTTTTTCGAAAATTCCTCCGCGCAATCCTCAAACTCTCCCCATTTCGCTATTCGCCATTTTCTTTATTTCCTACAAAGTCGCCAACCGTCGTATTCCGCTCAATCTCTTTATAACGTCTTGTTTTCCCATCTCCGCGTTTTTTATTCGATATTGTTTCTTTAACGTTTTCGCAATAAAATTTCCGTTGACAAACCGTTCTCGAGCGGATAAAATAAATTCGGCAAGAAGTCCGCCGCCGCCCGTCGCCCGACTTTTCGCTCATTTGCGTTTCGACGGACGGGCGTTAGTCGACGGCGATTTTGCCATTAATTAATATATAAGCGTTTTTTTTCGCTTTACGCCGCGACTCACGCCGACTTTTGTTCAACGCTTGCAACGGTCGGCGAGAGGCGTTCCGATTTTCCGTTTTACTTAATTCCGAGGTTGTTATGCAACGACGCGATTTTTTCAAAAACGCCGGTCTGATGGCCGCGACCGGTTTGACCGTTACTCTCGGTTCCGAAACGTTCGGCGCCGACGCCGCTTTCGAGGGTAAAATCAATTATCCGGGCAAAGAAGGCGC